>NZ_QOBB01000007.1:0-85714 GCF_024704855.1 Burkholderia sp. HAN2018
CTCGCCGCCGTCGACGCCGCGGCCGCCGCGCAGAAGGCGTGGCGCAAGCTGCCGAGCGCCGAGCGCGCCGCGTACCTGCACCGCTTCGCCGACGCGCTGACCGCGCGTGCACCCGAGATCGGCGCGGCGCTCGCGCAGGAATCCGGCAAGAGCGTCGAGGACGCGTCGAACGAAGCCGTCTACGCGGGCCAGATCACGCGCTATCACGCCGAGTGGGCACGCCGGATCGAGGGCGAGATCATCCCGAGCGACACGCCCGACGAGAACCTGTTCCTGCAGCGCGAGCCGATCGGCGTCGTCGCGTGCCTGATCCCGTTCAACTATCCCGTCTACACGCTGCTGCGCAAGGTCGCGCCCGCGCTGATCGCCGGCAACACCGTGGTCGTGCGGCCGAGCAACCACACGCCGGTATCCGCGTTCGAGATCGCGAAGGCGGCCGACGATGCGGGCTTCCCGCCGGGCGTCGTCAACCTCCTGACGATGGATCACGCGACGGCCGAAGCGCTGTGCACGCATCCGGCAGTCGGGATGATCACGCTGACCGGCAGCGTGAACGCGGGCCGCAAGGTGCTCGATTACTGCAAGGCGAACATCGCGAAGCCGTCGCTCGAACTCGGCGGCAAGACGCCCGCGATCATCGAGCCCGACGCCGATCTCGAACGCGCGGCCGCCGCGCTCGTCGCGTCGAAGACGACCCATTGCGGCCAGCTCTGCACGGCGATCGAGCGCGTGTACGTGCACGACAGCGTGCACGACCGTTTCGTCGCACTGCTGAAGGAGAAGATGGCGGCCGTGCGCATCGGCGATCGGGCGAAAGACGCCACGCGGATGGGCCCGCTCGTCAGCGGATCGGCGCGCGCGCACATCCACGGGATGGTCGAACGTGCGATCGCGGCAGGCGCGACGCTCGAAACCGGCGGCGCGATCCCCGACGGCCCCGGCTTCTTCTACCCGGCCACGCTGCTCACCGGCGTGCGGCAGGACATGGAGATCGTGCGGGAGGAGACCTTCGGCCCGATCATGCCGGTGCTGCGCTACTCGACGATCGACGAAGCGATCGCGCAGGCGAACGACCACCAGTTCGGCCTGTCGTCGGTGCTCTACACCGAGCGCTACCGCACCGCGATGACCGTCGCGAACGCGATCGAAGCCGGCGAGCTGTACGTGAACCGCACGCCGGCCGATCCGTACCAGGGCTTCCATGCCGGCTGGAAACGTTCGGGCCTCGGCGGCGACGACGGCAAGCACGGGATGCTCGAATTCACGCAGACGCGCCTCGTCGTCATGAAGTACTGACACCGCGATACCCACGTACCGTTTCCGGCGCGCGCACCAACGCACCACGCCGCGCGCCGGCCCTGCCCCGACCAGACCATAAAAAAACTGCAGGCGTCCGCCTCGAGGACGCCTGATGGAGGAAGACATCATGCCGACCCAACCGTCGACGCCCGCCGCGTCGCTCGCGTTGCACGACGACGCTCACGCGTCGCAGCATTCCCGCGCGCAACGCTACCTGCAACTGCTGCTGCTCGTGATTGCCGCGGGCGCGATCTATCCGATGCTGTATCTGCGGCAGGTGTACCAGCCGACGATGCTGCAGTTCTTCCATATCGACGACGTGCAGCTCGGCTACCTGTATTCGTCGCTCGGCACGATCTTCCTCGTCAGCTACCTGCCGAGCGGCTGGCTCGCCGACCGCCTGTCGCCGCGCTGGCTGATCTGCTTCTCGCTGCTCGCGACGGGCGCGCTCGGGCTCGTCTACGCGACCGGGCCGTCGTTCGACACGCTCGTGCTGATCTTCGGCGGCTGGGGGCTGACCACCGGCCTCACGTTCTGGGCCGCCGTGATCAAGCGCGTGAACATGATCGCGGGCCCCGACGAACAGGGCCGCTTCTTCGGGCTGCTCGACGGCGGCCGCGGGCTCGTCGAGGCGCTGCTCGCGACGATCGCGATCACGCTGTTCGCCTACGTGACGCAGGCGCACGGCGGCACCGACGCGGCCGGCTTCAGGCTCGTCGTGCACCTGTACGCGTTCTTCTGCATCGCGCTCGGCGTGCTGCTCGCGCTGGTGAAGGATCCGGCGGGCGCGAGCGACCGTGCGGCCGCCGCGCAGCGCCGCACCGGCAGCGACCGCCGGGGCAACGTGCTGACCGACCTGAAGACGCTCGCGGCGATCCCCGAGCTGTGGCTCGTCGCCGCGATCGTGTTCTGCGGCTACCAGGTGTTCTGGGCGACGTACAGCTTCTCGGCCTATCTGCACGAAGGCAATTTCGGGCTCAGCGCGACGGCGGCCGGCTTCATCACGACGCTCAAGCTGTGGATGCGCCCGATCGGCGGCATCGGCGGCGGCTTCCTCGGCGACCGCGTATCGAAGGTGTCGGTGCTGTTCTGGGCGCTGCTGCTCGCCGCGCTGTCGCTCGTCGGCCTGATCGCCGCGCCCGCGCACAGCCCGCAGGCGATGCTCGTCGCGCTCGTGCTGTTCATCGGCATCCTCACCTACGCGATCCGCGGCCTGTACTGGTCGCTGCTCGACGACTGCAAGGTGCCGACGCATTGCGCCGGCCTCGCGATCGGCCTGATCTCGGTGCTCGGCTATTCGCCCGACGTGTTCGTGCCGCTGATCAATGGCTACGTGACGCAGACCTTCCCGGGCGCGCACGGCTACCAGCTCTATTTCGGCTATATCGCGGCCATCGCGCTCTGCGGTGCGGGCGCGGCCGCCTTCCTCAAATACCGTCTCACCCGCACTCACCGAATCCAGGAGTCCGCATGAAGATCGTTTCGCTCGAAACCCATATCGTCGCCGTGCCGCCGCCGCATGTCGGCGGGATGTACTGGATCTTCGTGAAGCTGAAGACCGACGACGGCATCGAAGGCGTCGGCGAGATCTATTCGGCGACGTTCGGCCCGAAGGCGATGGCCCCGATCATCGACGACGTGTTCGAACGCCACCTGCTGAACCGCGATCCGCATCACGTCGAACGGCTGTTCCGCCAGGCCTATTCGAGCGGCTTCACGCAGCGACCGGATCTCACGATGATGGGTGTCGTCAGCGGCCTCGAAATGGCGTGCTGGGACATCGTCGGCAAGGCCGCCGGCAAGCCCGTGTACGAACTGCTCGGCGGGCAGATCCACGAGCGGCTGCGCTCGTACACGTACCTGTACCCGAAGAACGCGAAAGGCGAATACGACTACGACGATCCCGATCTCGCGGCCGAATGCGCGGCCGAGAACGTGAAGCTCGGCTTCACCGCCGTGAAGTTCGACCCGGCCGGCCCGTATACGGCCTACTCGGGCCACCAGCTGTCGCTGGACGTGCTCGACCGCTGCGAGACGTTTTGCCGCAAGGTGCGCGAAGCCGTCGGCAGCAAGGCCGACCTGCTGTTCGGCACGCACGGGCAGATGGTGCCGTCGTCGGCGATCCGGCTCGCGAAGCGGCTCGAGAAGTACGACCCGCTGTGGTTCGAGGAGCCGGTTCCCCCCGGCCAGGAAGAAGCGATCGCGCAGGTCGCGAAGCACACGTCGATCCCGATCGCGACCGGCGAGCGCCTGACCACCAAGTACGAGTTCCACAAGCTGCTGCAGGCGGGCGGCGCGTCGATCCTGCAGCTGAACGTCGCACGCGTGGGCGGCCTGCTCGAAGCGAAGAAGATCGCGACGCTCGCCGAAGTGCACTACGCGCAGGTCGCACCGCACCTGTACAACGGGCCGGTGGGCGCCGCCGCGAGCATCCAGCTCGCGACCTGCACGCCGAACTTCCTGATCCAGGAAAGCATCATGACGTGGGGCGGTTTCCATGCCGAAGTCGTGAAGACGCCGATCCGCTGGGAGGACGGCTACATCATCCCGTCGAACGAGCCGGGCCTCGGCATCGAGCTCGACATGGACGTCGTGCGGCGCCACACGCCGTACACGGGCGAACGGCTGCACCTGCAGATGGGCGAACACCCCGTCGACGTGAAGGATCTCGCCCCCGCGAAGGGCTGAGCGCAAAGGACAGACATGAGCTACGACTACATCATCGTCGGCGCGGGCTCGGCCGGCTGCATCCTCGCGAACCGCCTGAGCGAATCGGGCCGGCACTCGGTGCTGCTGCTCGAGGCGGGCGAATGCGACGCGTCGTTCTGGTTCAAGGTGCCGGTCGGCTTCACGAAGACCTACTACAACCGCCGCTACAACTGGATGTACTACAGCGAGCCCGAGGCGCAACTCGCCGATCGCAAGCTGTACTGCCCGCGCGGCAAGGTGGTCGGCGGGTCGGGCTCGATCAACGCGATGGTTTACGTGCGCGGCCAGCGCAGCGACTACGACGACTGGGCGGCCGCCGGCAATCCGGGCTGGGCGTACGACGACGTGCTGCCGTACTTCCGCAAGCTCGAAACCCACGCGGCCGGCGCGACCGATCCGCAGCATCACGGCGCGACGGGGCCGATTCACATCACGTCGATGAAGGCCGACGTGCATCCGATCGTCCACGAGTTCCTGAAGGGCTGCGGCGAACTGAACCTGCCGCGCACCGACGACTTCAACGGCGCGCAGTTCGAAGGCGCGGGCATCTACGACCTGAACACGAAGAACGGCGAACGCTGCTCCAGCAGCTTCGCGTACCTGCGTCCCGCGCTGGGCCGCGCGAACCTCACGCTGCGCGCTGGCGTGCTCGTGCGGCGCGTGACCTTCGACGGCACGCGCGCCACCGGCGTGGTCGTCGCGGGCGCGCACGGCGACGAAACGCTCGTCGCCGCGCGCGAGGTGATCCTCGCGGCCGGCGCGGTCGATACGCCGAAGCTGCTGCAGCTGTCGGGCGTCGGCGATCCGGCGCTGCTCGCGCGCCGGCGCGTGCCGCTCGTGCATGCGCTGCCGGCCGTCGGCCGCAACCTGCAGGACCACCTGTGCGTGAGCTTCTACTTCAAGGCGAACCGGCCGACGCTGAACGACGAGATGGGCACGCTGCTCGGCAAGATGAAGATCGGGCTGCGCTACCTGCTGACGAAGCGCGGGCCGCTCGCGATGAGCGTGAACCAGGCCGGCGGCTTCTTCCGCGGCACGGATGACGCGCCGGAACCGAACCTCCAGCTCTACTTCAACCCGCTGTCGTACCGGATTCCGAAGAGCGACCGCGCGAGCATCAAGCCCGAGCCTTACTCGGGCTTCCTGATCGCGTTCAACCCGTGCCGGCCGACGAGCCGCGGCACGATCGAGATCGCGTCGAACCGCGCGGAAGATGCCGCGAAGATCCACGTCAACGCGCTCACCACGCAGAAGGATCTCGACGAAGCCGTGCAGGGCAGCAAGGTGATCCGTGCGCTGATGCGCGCACCGGCGCTGAAGTCGATGACCGTCGAGGAAATCTCGCCGGGGCCGCAGGTCGATTCCGACGAAGCGATGCTGCAGTATTTCCGCGAGCAGTCGGGTTCGATCTACCACCTGTGCGGCTCGTGCGCGATGGGGCCGGACGCGGCGACGTCGGTGGTCGATGCGTCGCTGCGCGTGCACGGGCTGCAGGCGCTGCGGATCGTCGATGCGTCGGTGTTCCCGAACATCACGTCGGGCAACATCAACGCGCCGACAATGATGGTCGCGGAAAAGGGCGCGGATCTGATCCTGGCGGATGCGGGGCACGGCGAAGCGTCTGCCGTGAGCGCAAGCGAACGGGAAACGGTCGCGCATTGAGGCGGCTGCGCTTTCGCCGATTGCCGTTCCGGCAATCGGCTTCACGACGCAACGCGATGCAACGTTAACGCCGCGACTATGCCCAATAGGACAACACGATCAACGGGTCCCCCCCTTCCTTCGTTGCTCGCCAATTGATGAACGCGCTGCACTCGACGAGTGCAGCGAAAATCTCCGGGTTGCGCTCCTTCAACGCTCCCGCATCGTCGATCCGCAGCGACACGATGCCGTGCTCGTAGCAATAGTCGCTCATGCAATCATTCCATGCATCCATGTTCCGGCCGTAGTAACCCGGAAATCCGAATTCGCTCGCGAAGTAGTCGTGAAACTTCGCCCAATCGCCAAGCGCTTTTCCGTCCACACTGAATCGATTCATCGAGTCCTCTCGTTCACCGTAAAATCACTGCCGCCGTTCGTTATTCACGCCCCCAAGGCCGGCTCGCCAGCATCGAACAGGTCACACCCGCCCGGGCCGATCCTGCAGATCGCCGACACGTCGCAGCGTGCCGCATCCCGTCCTCCGATTCACATTCAATCCCCCGCTCTGCCCCGCGCGTCCACCTCGTCGAACACCCGCACGATGTGATCGATCATCGCGCTCATCCGCGCGGTATGCCGCAGGTCCTTGTGCGTGACCATCCAGACTTCATAGGGCCGCGCCGACGTGCGCGCCGGCCACACGCGCACCAGCCCGTCGCGCTCCGCGATCGGCACCGGGAGTTCGGCGAGCCCGAGCCCGGCGCGCGCGGCCGCGCGCAGCATGAGATTCGAATTCAGCCCCGACACGATCCGCCCCGCGCGCACCGGCTCGCCGACCACCGTCAGCGGGCTGCGCGCATTCAGATGCGGCAGGAAGCACACAAGGTCGTGCCCTTCGAAGCCGGTGCCGGGCGCCGGCTCGCCATGCCGCGCAAGATAATCCTCTGACGCGTACAACGCCGTCGGCCATGCTGCGAGCCGGCGCATGAGCAGATCGGGATTGTCGGGCTTGATCGTGCGGATCGCGATGTCCGCCTCGCGCTTGGCCAGGTTCTCCACCTGCGTCGACGTGTTGAGCAGCACGCGCACGTCCGGATGCTCGTCGTGCAGGTTGCGCATCGCGCGCATCACGAATTCGAGCCCGATCGTATCGGTCGTCGTCACGCGCACGTCGCCCGCGAGGCGCCGGTCGACGCCCTGGGTCTGCCGCACCAGATCGATCGCCGACTGTTCCATCTTCTCCACGTTGCGCAGCGCCACCTCGCCCACCGCGGTCGGCACGTACCCGGCCGACGTGCGCAGGAACAGCGTCGCCCCGAGCGCGCGCTCGAGCGCCGCGAGCCGCCTGCCGACCGTCGCCTGGTCGAGCCCGACCGCCCGCGCGGCGCCGCGCAGGCTGCGTTCGCGGTGGATCGCGAGAAAAATCCGTGCGTCGTCCCAGTTCAAGCGCCTTCTCCCGGTGTGATGCAAATTTGCATCTGTGGTCGTGAAAATCGCTGCGCGAATTCATCAAGGCCCAAGCCTATACTTTTTTCACCGATCACTCACCTGTCTTTCCGAGGCAAACATGTCCAAAACGCTCCCCCCCGTTCCCGCCGACATGGCGGCAGTCGAAATCACCCGCCCCGGCGGCCCCGAAGTCCTCGCGACCGCACGTCGCCCCGTGCCGCAGCCGAAAGCCGACGAAGTGCTGATCCGCGTTCACGCCGCCGGCGTGAACGGCCCGGACGTGCTGCAACGCAAGGGGCTCTACAACCCGCCGCCCGGCGCATCCGACATCCCGGGCCTGGAAATCGCGGGCGAAGTCGTCGCGACCGGCGAAGCCGTGCGCGACTTCGCGCCGGGCGACCGGGTCAGCGCGCTGGTGACGGGCGGCGGTTATGCGGAATACGCGGTCGCCCATCACCTCACGACGATGAAGCTGCCGCCCGGCCTCGACATGATCGAAGCCGCGGCGATGCCGGAAACGTTCCTGACGGTCTGGCTGAACCTGGTCCAGCGCGGGCGGCTGCAGGCGGGCGAATCGGTGCTGATCCACGGCGGCGCGTCGGGCATCGGCACCACAGCGACGATGATCGCGAAGGCGATGGGCGCGTCGACCGTCATCACGACGGTCGGCTCGGAAGCACATCGCGCCGCGAGCCTGCGGCTCGGCGCGGATCACGCGGTGCACTACCAGGAAGAAGATTTCGTGGCCGAAGTCGACAGGATCACCGCCGGCAAGGGCGTGGACGTGATCCTCGACATCATCGCGGGCGACTACGTCGCGCGCAATTACCGCGCCGCGGCGATGAACGGGCGGATCCTGCAGGTCAGCGCGCTCGCCGGGCCGGCGAAGGAACTCGACGTGTGGCCGATGATGACCAAGCGCCTCACGCACATCGGCTCGACGCTGCGCTCGCGCACGCCGGAGGAGAAAGGCGCACTCATCGCCGAACTCGAACGGCAACTGTGGCCGCACGTCGCGGCGGGCACGGTCAAGCCGCAGGTGTTCCGCACCTTCGCACTCGACGACGCGCGCGGCGCGCACGTGCTGATCGACTCGGGCGAGCACGTCGGCAAGATCGTGCTGACGACGGCCGCGCACCGCGCGGCCTGACCGGGCAAGACGCGTCAGTTCACGCTCGTGCGCTTCTCGACGAACCGCTTCACGTAATCGTCCGCCGGACGCGACAGGATGTCGTCCGGCGTGCCGACCTGCACGAGCGCGCCGTCACGCAGGATCGCGATCCGGTCGCCGATGCGCAGCGCCTCGTCGAGATCGTGCGTGATGAACACGATCGTCTTCGCAAGCGTCGCCTGCAGTTCGAGCAGCTGATCCTGCATCTCGGTGCGGATCAGCGGATCGAGCGCGGAAAACGCCTCGTCCATCAGCAGCACGTCGGTATCGGCCGCCAGCGCGCGCGCCAGCCCGACACGCTGCCGCATCCCGCCCGACAGCTCGTCCGGGTAATGATCGCCGTAACCGTCGAGCCCGACCTTCGTCAGCCAGTTGCGCGCGGCATCAGCCGCGTCGTGCCGCTTCTCGCCGCGCGTGCGCAGCGCATACGCGGCGTTGTCGAGCACGGTCTGGTGCGGCAGCAGCCCGAAGTTCTGGAACACCATGCTGACCTTGTAGCGGCGCAGCTCGCGCAGCCCGTGCGCGTCGAGCTTGATCACGTCGCTGCCGTCGATCACGATCTCGCCGGCCGTCGGCTCGATCAGCCGGTTGAAGTGCCGCACGAGCGTCGACTTCCCGGAGCCCGACAGCCCCATGATCACGAAGATCTCGCCCGACTCGATGCCGAGGCTCACGTCGTTGAGCCCGACGTTGCAGCCCGTTTCGGCCAGCACGTCGGCCTTGCGCCTGCCCGAGCGCAGCAGGTCGAGCACGCGCGCATGCGCGGCCTGCGGCCCGAACAGCTTGTACACGTGTTTGACGTCGATGGTCGCCATGTCTGCCTCCGTTCCTATGCGCGCGACGATTGCGTCGCCTGATTCGAATCGACGCCCGCCGGCTGCGCCTTGCGCGGCAGCCGGTACGGCACGCGCGACGCGCCCTTCTGCCGGCGCTGCTGCGCGAGCCGGCGGCGCGCGCGCCGCTCCTGGCCGAAGCCCTGGCTGATCCGGTCGATCACGATCGCGAGGATCACGATCGCGAGGCCGGCCTGCGTGCCCTTGCCGACGTCGAGCGTCTGGATGCCCGCGAGCACGTCCTCGCCGAGCCCGCGCGAGCCGATCATCGACGCGATCACGACCATCGACAGCGCCATCATCGTCGTCTGGTTGATGCCGGCCATGATGCTCGGCCGCGCGAGCGGCAGCTGCACGTTGACGAGCAGCTGCCAGCGCGTCGTGCCGAACGCACGCGCGGCCTCCGTCACGTCCGGATCGACCTGGCGGATGCCGAGATCGGTCAGGCGGATCAGCGGCGGCAGCGCATAGATGATCGTCGCGAGAATCGCAGGCACCTTGCCGAGCCCGAACAGCATCAGCACCGGGATCAGGTACACGAAGCTCGGCAGCGTCTGCATCACGTCGAGCACGGGCAGCAGCATCCGCCGCAGCCATGCGCTGCGCGAGGCGAGGATGCCGGCCGGCACGCCGATCGCGACCGACAGCACCGTCGCGACGAGCATCAGCGCGAGTGTCTGCATCAGCTTGTCCCACAGACCGAAGCAGCCGATCGCGTAGAGCAGCAGCATGAAGAGCGCGCCGAGGCCGATGCGGCGCGTCGCATTCCACGCGATCGCGCCGACGACCAGCAGCACGAGCCACGGCGGCGCCACGCGCAGTGCGCCTTCGAGCGGCACGAGCAGGTAGCGCAGCACGAGCACGCTGAAGTGATGGAAGCTGTCGCCGTATTGCGCGACGAAAGTCTCGAGCGCGCTGTTCACCCAGTCGGCGATCGACAGGTGCAGAAAGAAGCCGTTCATGTTGATTCTCCGTCGCGCCGCGAAGGCGCGTGACGGCGGCGGCGGGCGCGGGCCCGCCGCCGCGCGCAGGTTACGCGCCCTTCAGGCTGCCGGCGATCTTCTGCGCGACGTCGGCCGGCACCCATTGCTTCCACATGTCCTGGCGGGTCTTCAGGAACTGCGTGGCCATCGCCGCGCCGTCGATCTTCTTCGTCGTCATCTCGAGGATCGTCTGGTTCAGGAAGTCCATCGGGAAACGCACCTTGCCGAATACGCCGACGAGATCGGGATTCGCATCGGCGAACGGCTTCGACACGCCGACCGTCAGCCGCGACACCATGTACGACGACGCGCACTGGTGCGTGCTGCTCTCGTCGCGCAGCGTCTTCCAGCATGCCTCGTTATAGGCCGGCATCTTCAGCGCGGTGAATCTGTACTTCGCCATCAGTGCGGCCGGGCCCCAGTAATAGAACACGATCGGCGCGCCGCGCTGGTACGCGGACGTGATCGCCGCGTCGAGCGCCGCGCCGGTGCCCGGATGGAAGTTCGTGTACGACTGGTCGAGCTTCAGCACCTTCAGCAGACGCGTGTTCACACGCTCGCAGTCCCAGCCCGTCGGGCAGTTCAGGAAGCGGCCCTTGTCCGGTTCCTCCTCGTCGGCGAACACCTGCCTGAACTTCGGCAGATCGTCGACCGACACGAGCCCGGGCGCGACCGGCTTGATGTTGCGCGCCGGATCGCCCTTCACCACGTAGTCGGGCACGAACCAGCCTTCGGTCGTGCCGCCCGGCAGCGTGTCGCCGATCAGCTTCACGGCGCCCGACGAGACAGCCTTCGCGGTGATCTCGCTGCGGCCCGTCCACTGCTCGGCCCAGATCTGCAGGTCGTTGCGCGCGAGCGCCGTTTCGGTGGCGGCCGTACTGCCCGGCACGACGTCCGTCTTGCAGCCGTAGCCCTTCTCCATGATCTGCCGCAGCACTTCGGTCGCGAACGACCCGCTCTCCCACGTGATGCCCGCGAAATGGACCGTCTTGCCGTCGGCGCACGCGCCGCCGGCCGCGTGGGCCGCGGGCGCGGACAGGATCGCCGCGGCGGCGAGAAGGACCGTTTTCAGTCGTCGAATCTGCATGGTGGGTCGTCTCCAAATCGAATCTGTTGTTTGTGCGTCGCGGCATGCGCGGCGACCGGCGAATCGTGCATCCGGCCACGTCCGGTCAGCCTGCATGTTTCAGCCGCCAATATGTTTAGGGAAACGAGTAATTCCGATCATGGCTATCGGCAGCGCCAATCGATCTCCTGGCGCCCCGCCAGGCCCGCCCGGCGGGCCTCCCGGCCGATCTCCCGCACCTGCGCACGGCCCCGGCCAGGCTGCGTCGCGCCCCGTCCGGCGAGGGCGCGACCGGCGTTGGCGCGCGCCGCCGCGCACACGGTTTCGACTGTCGAAACGGCCGGCCGCGACCCCATCGGCGAACCCGATCCCATCCATCGAAATTACTCGCTTCCGGTTCCTCTTCGGCTTGGGAAGAATGCGCGGTGTCATCGGAGGAGACACGACCCGGCACAGCCGGTCGCCGCGCCGCCGCGCATCGCGCGTTTCCGGCGCCGCGCGCGCTGCGCCGGAAACGCCCCGGATGACGGGACGCGCCTCGCCGGTCGCGCCCACGACAACCGATACAAGAAGCTGGATATCCCGGAGATCTCTCAATGAAAAAGACCCTGACGGCGCTCGCCGTAACGGCAACCTTCGCCGCCCCCGTGTTCGCGCAGAGCAGCGTCACGCTGTACGGCGTGATCGACGAAGGCCTGAACTACACGAACAACGTCGGCACCGGCCACGTCTACGAGATGGCAAGCGGCTACGCGCAGGGCAGCCGCTGGGGCCTGAAGGGCAGCGAGGACCTGGGCGGCGGCATGAAGGCGATCTTCCAGCTCGAAAACGGCTTCGACGTGAACTCCGGCCGGCTCAACCAGGGCGGCCGCATGTTCGGCCGCCAGGCGTACGTCGGCCTGAGCCAGACGCAGTACGGCACGCTGACGTTCGGCCGCCAGTACGACTCCGTCGTCGACTATCTCGCGCCGACCACGGCCAACGGCAACTGGGGCGGCTACCTGCTCGCGCACCCGTTCGACAACGACAACACCGACAACTCGTTCCGCCTCGACAACACGGTGAAGTACGCGAGCCCGAACTTCGGCGGCTTCCAGTTCGGCGGCGCATACAGCTTCAGCAACAGCACGAGCTTCTCGGACAACCGCGCGTACAGCTTCGGCGCGCAATACCAGAACAACGGCCTGCTGATCGGCGCCGCGTACCTGCAGGCGAACCGCCCGGGCAACGGCTCGGCCGGCGCGATCACCGCGAACGACACGAGCTACATCGCGGAGCGCATGCGCGTGTTCGGCGCGGGCATCAACTACACGTTCGGGCCCGCGACGCTCGGCTTCGCGTACACGAACTCGAACTACAAGAACCCGACCGGCAACGGCTACCTCGGCACGCCGGGCGCGATCATCGCACCGGGCGCGACGGTCAGCGCGATCAAGTACCAGAACTTCGAGGTCAACGGTTCGTACCAGATCACGCCGGCGTTCATGGTCGGCGCGCAGTACGTGCTGTCGCTCGAGAAGTACGACGCGTCGACCGGCGACGCGAAACCGAAGATCCACTCGGTCGGGCTGATGGCCGACTACAACCTGTCGAAGCGCACCGACGTGTACGTGCAGGCCGCGTACCAGCACATCGCCGGCGACAAGACGAACTCGATCCTCGACAACGCGTTCATCCCCGGCACCGACGCGCCGTCGTCGACGTCGAACCAGGTGGCCGTGCGTCTCGCGCTGCGCCACAAGTTCTGACGCAACCCGGTTCTCCGTTCTTCACGCGACACCCGCGCCGGTCGGCCCGAGGTGTCTTCACCCGCCCGCACGCGCCAGCCTGCCGGCGGGTTTTTTCATGCGCGCTGCAACGCGCGTGACCGGCCGATGACGCCGGAACGGGCAACGGGAGCGCAATCGTCCCGTCAACCGTGACAGGTCAACGGACGACGATCCGTCGATACACTATGGGCCTGCGCGACGGCCGCCATCCCCGCCTTCCTCGATGCCGGCCGTCGCCTTCATTACGCACGGCCCGCCGCCTTTCGCCCGCGCCGTGCGCCTGCCGCCCCCAAGGAGTGTCACTTGAAGCACTGTCGCCGCGCGCTGTTCACCCTCGCCGCCGGCCTTCTGGCCAGCGCGACTTCCGATGCCCGCCCCGTCTGCACCGTCGTCGCCGACGCCGCCACCGGCCAGGTGCTCGTGCAGCAAGGCGACTGCGCGACCCGCGTCACGCCCGCGTCGACGTTCAAGATCGCCATCAGCCTGATGGGCTTCGATGCGGGCGTCCTGAAGGACGCGCACACACCGACGCTCGAGTTCCACACCGGCTACCCCGACTGGGGCGGCGCGCCGTGGCGCGAGCCGACCGATCCGGCGCGCTGGATGAAGCTGTCGGTGTTCTGGTACTCGCAGCAGGTCACCCAGGCGCTCGGGCAGGCGCGCTTCCAGCAGTACACGACCGCGTTCGGCTACGGCAACGCGGACGCCACCAGTCAGGTGGGCGAACTGAACGGCGTGATGGGCGCATGGGTCAACGCGTCGCTGCGCATCTCGCCGCTCGAACAGGTCGGCTTCATGCGCAAGATCGCGAACCGGACGCTGCCCGTCAGCGCGCACGCGTACGACATGACCGAGCGCATCACGCTGATCGACACGCAGCCCGGCGGCTGGATCGTGCACGGCAAGACGGGCACCGGGTCGCCGGGGCGCAAGTACGATGCGTCGCATGCGTACGGCTGGTTCGTCGGCTGGGCGGCCAAAGGGCCGCGCACGCTCGCGTTCGCGTACCTGATACAGGACGACGAGCGGCAGACGCCGAACGCCGGCCTGCGCGCACGCGACACGTTCCTGGCGACGCTGCCCGCCCTCGCCGAACCGGGCAGGCCGCAATGAGCGCCGGCCCGCGCAACGCGCGGATCGACCTGCTGCGCGGGGTGTCGATCGTGCTCGTCCTGCTGCATCACTTCAACATCCCCTACTCGCTGCGTGAGACGTCGCTCGCGCGCGTATTCGGCTGGGAAACGGTGCATGCGGTGGTGCGCAACGGCAACTACGGCGTGACGATGTTCTTCGCGATCTCGGGCTATCTGATCACGTCGAATGCGCGGCACCGCTGGGGCAACCTCGGCGCGGTCGACGTGCGCGCGTTCTACGTGTCGCGCGTCGCGCGCATCGTCCCGTGCCTGCTCCTGCTGCTCGCGCTCGTCAACGGCCTCGCGGCGGCCGGCGTGCCGATCTTCCGGAACCACGCGCCGGAGGGCGTCGCCGTGTCGTTCTGGCTCGTGAATCTCGCGTCGCTGACGTTCTGGATGAACGTGCTGATCGGCGCATACGGGTGGGTCAACTACGCGCTCGGCGTGCTGTGGTCGCTGTCGGTCGAAGAGGTGTTCTACCTGTCGTTTCCGCTGCTGTGCATCGCGCTGCGCCGCGATGCGCGGCTGGTCGCGTTCTGGGTGGCCGTCGCCGCGATCGGGCCCGTGTACCGCTTCACGCACGCCGGCGACGAAGGCGGGTTCCTCTATGCGTACTTCGCGTCGTTCGACGGGATCGCGATCGGCTGCTGCACCGCGTTGCTGGCCGAGCGCAAAAGCTGGCAGCGGCTCGCCGCGCCGCTCGTGCAGGGGCTCGTCGCGACGGCGATGGCCGCGCTGTATCTGGCCTGGCCGATCGCGGAAAGCCACGTCGCCGGCGTCACCGCGATGGCGCTCGGCACGGCCGTGCTGCTGATCGGCGCGCACGTCAACGGCACGCGCGCGCAGGGCCGCCTGCTCGCGCCGTTGCGCCGGGCCGGCACGCTGAGCTACGAGCTGTACCTGTTTCACCTGATCGTGCTCGGCGGGCTGCGCACGTTCTGGCCGCCGTCGGCCACGCATGGCGACACCCGGCTGCTGTTGCTGATCGCGTATCTGGCGTTGTCGGCGGTGCTGAGCGCGGCGATCGCGCGCGGCTATGCGACACCGCTCGACCGCTTCATCAAGCGGGTCGCGTCGCGGCCGTCAACGCGCGTGCCGGACGGCGCGCGGTTCTAGCGGATCGTCGGCCGCCCCTGCCGGGTGACACGACATCGGAAAGAGAAAAAAGCGGCCAGCGCCCGGCCGTATCGCGATGGCGATACCGGCCGGCCTGACCGCAAACCCCGCGTACGCATCGCACGATCGACCGAAGCCGTCGGGTGATCGGTAGCGTGTCGCCGCCCGCCGGTCAATCCAGATAGTCGGCGTATTCCTTGCGCGCGTAGCGGGCGAGCGTCGTCCACGGCGGCGCCTCGCGCCGCGCGGCCGGCGCCGGTGTCAACGTCAGCTTGCGCACGACGCGGCCGTCGGCACTCCGGTATTCGACCGACAGCGGCGCCTGCAGCGTCTCGCTCCACAGGATCCGGTTCACGCCGCGCGCGCCGGGCGTATCGACCGCCTGCTCGTACCAGAGGGTGCCGGGCGCGTCGCCGCGCTTCGCGACCGCGAGCCGCTTCAGCTGCGACGGCGGCGTGACGTAGTACGCGTTGTCCCACGAGCCGTCGAAGCCCGTGGTTTCGTACTCGGCCGGCGGCACGCTGACGACCGTCCGGTTCGCCGCATCGACGTACTCGATGCGGGCCGTCTTGCCGTCGTAAGTCACATGCCGTGCAGCCGCCTGGAAGTTGAAATGCTTGTGGCCCGCATGGGCGGCCGCCGGCTGCACGCCGGCGCGGCGGCCCGGGCCTGCATCGTGGTCATGATCGTGATCGTCGCCCTGACCGCCGCCGGCCGCCGCGGCGGGCAGCACGCGTTCGACCCACACGTGCCCGTCGCGCCGCACCATCCGTTCGCGATACAGCGTCGTGCGCGTCACGCCGTCGGCCGTCACCGTGCGGCTCTCGTGCAGCAGCACGGCGTCGAGATCGGCCGCTGCACACGCCGGCAGTGCAATCATCCCGCAGGCGAGCGCACCGAGGATCCGGCGTTTCATCGTGCGTTCCTGTTCATCGTGCCATCACCCGCCTCAGAAACCGAACGCCGAGCGCACAAGACCGAACACCTTCGTGTTGTCGATCGTGCCCTTGAACGCCTTCGCATCGGCGCCGTCGGCGAACAGCATCACGTCGCCGCCGCCGTGCGTTTCCGAACCGGCGCTGCCCATCCGCACGCCGACTTCCTGCAGATACGCATCGTTCGTCGCAGTGGCCGAATCGACCGACGCGCGCACGTTCGGCCGGTTCGCGCCGTTGCCGAACACCAGCGTCGTGTAGGTATTGCCGTCGGCGTCCTTGCTCGGCTGGCCGTCGCGATAGTTGCGGCTGATGTCGAGAATCGGGTTGCCGCGCTTCGAGTAGCCGTTGATCGTCATCGTGTGGTCGTGGTCGGCCGTCACGACGATCAGCGTGTTCGACAGGTCGACCTTCGACAGCGCGACGCGGATCGCTTCGTCGAATGCCGCCGTGTCCTCGAGCGCGCGCTTTGCGTTGGTGCCGTGCAGCGCGTGATCGATCCGGCCGCCTTCGACCATCAGGAAATAGCCGTTCGAATTCTTCGACAGCACGTCGATCGCCTTCGACGTCATCTCGGCAAGGCTCGGCTGCGACGGCCCTTCGCCCTTGCCCGCGACGCGGTCCAGTTCGTACTCGAGATGGCTCGTCGAACTGAACAAGCCGACCAGCTTGCCGTTGCCGGCCTGCGCGAGCTGATCCTTCGTCGCGACGACCGTGTAGCCCTTCGCCTTCATCTCGTCGAGCAGGTTGCGCCCGTCGGCGCGGCCGCGCCTGTTGGCCACCGGATCGAACGGCGTCCAGTGGTTGCGGCCGCCGCCCATCAGCACGTCGACGCCGTCGCCGAGCGCCGCGTTGTAGCCCGCGCCGCCCGGCGCCGCCTGCGCGGCGATATCGTATTGCGCGTCGCGATGGCAGATGTGCGAATAGGTCGCGGCAGGCGTCGCGTGCGTGAGTTCGGTCGTCGTGATCGCGCCGACCGCCTTGCCGCGCGCCTTCGCCAGCTCCAGCAGCGTCGCGACCGGCTGGCCGTTGCCCGGCGCGCAGTTGTTGATCGTCTTGTTGCCGTTCGCGTCGCTGCCCGGCGCAACCGCGCGCGTGTCGGACGACATCGACAGCACTTCGTTGTTCATCTTCACGCCGGTCATGTACGCGGCCATCGACGGCGCGCTGTCGGTCGTCTGCGCGTCGTTCGAGAAGGTCTTGATGCGCGCGGTGCGCGCCAGCTTCTCCATCGTCAGTTGTCCCGACTCACCGACCTTGTAGATCCGGCTCGCCGTCACGGTCGTCGGCCCCATGCCGTCGCCGAGAAAGAAAATCACGTTCTTCGCCTGGCCGGCGGCCTGCGCCGCGCCGCATGCGAAACCCGCGACGGCCAGCGCCGCCGCGATGCACTTGATGGTCGACATCCTGTATTCCCCTGTACCCGTATGGTCGGCGCTCACAGCTGCACCGCGTTGCGCACCAGCTCGAAAACCTTGTTGTTCTCGATCACGCCGTGGAACGCATCCGCGCCGCGGCCGATCGCACCGAGGAACACATCGGTGCCGCCGTGCGTCTCGTTGCCCTTCTCCATTCGCACGACCGCCTCCTGGCGATAGTCGTCGGCGCCCGTCACCGCGTCGGTGAGCGCGGTGCCCGCGCGGCTGCCCTGCACGCGGTTCTCGCCGTTGCCGAAGCCGATGATCGTGTATGGCGTGCCGTCCGCGTCCTTCGCGACCGCGCCCGTCTGGTAGTTGCGCAGCACGCCCAGCACGCCGGCCTTGCCCGCCTCGGTCTTGCCGGTGCGCGCCGCATAACCGTTCAGCACCAGCGTGTGGTCGTGGTCGGCCGTGACGACGATCAGCGTGTTCTTCAGGTCGGGATCGGTCTTGCGCACCTTGTCGAGCGTGGCCTTGATCGCGTTGTCGAACGCGACCGTGTCCTGCAGTGCGCGCTTCGCATTGGTGTCGTGCAGCGCGTGGTCGATCCGGCCGCCTTCGACCATCAGGAAATAACCGTTCGGATTCTTCTGCAGCACGTCGAGCGCACGCGTCGCCATGTCGGTGAGGCTCGGCTCCTTCGTCGCGCCGCGATCGAGGTCGTAGCTCATGTGGCTCGACGAGAACAGGCCGACCAGCTTGCCGCTCTTCGTCGCATCGGCGGCCAGCAGGTCGTCGCGGTTCTGCGCGAACGCATAACCCTTCGCCTTCAGCTCGTTGACGAGGTTGCGGCCGTCGGTGCGCTTGCCGCCGCCGTCCTTCGGCACGAAGAATTGCGTGCCGCCGCCGAGCACGACGTCGACGCCGTCGCCCAGCGCGCCGTTGTAGCCCGCGCCGCCCGGCACGAGCTGCGCCGCGATGTCGTTCTCGGCGTCGCGATGGCACACGTGCGCATACGTCGCGGCGGGCGTGGCGTGCGTGACGCGCGTGGTCGTCACGACACCGGTGGCCATGCCCTTCGCCTTCGCGATCTCGAGCAGCGTCGTCGCCGATTTGCCGTTGTTCGCGCCGCAATTGCCGGTCAGGCTCGCGCTCGGTTCGATCGCCTTCGTGTCGGGCGACATCGAGATCACTTCGTTGTTGGTCTTCACGCCGGTCATGTACGCCGACATCGACGGCGCGCTGTCCGTCACCTGCGCATCGTTCGAATAGGTCTTCACGAACGCGGTTTCCGGCAGCGTATCGATCGTGAGCGCGCCGTCTTCACCGACACCGTAGATGCGTGCGGCCGTCAGCGTCGTCATCCCCATGCCGTCGCCGAGGAAGAAGATCACGTTGCGCGCGGCCGTCTGAACGGGCGGCTGGGTGGGCGACGTGCTGGTCGGGCCGTCGTCGCTGCCGCATCCGGCGAGCGCAAAGGCGCCCGCGCACAGCAGCGCCGCCGTTTTGATTCGATTCATGGTGCCGGTTCTCCCCGCCGTTGATGCTTTCGAAATGAAAGGCGATGGTAGGAACCGGATGTGACGTCAATGTGAATGGAAACTGGAAGACATCGAATGGATTATGAAAGGCGACGGCGAGGCGCCACGGCCGGGCGCCGCGCGTGTTGCGGCGTCATTCCGCGTGTTCGGCGGCGATGTTGCGCACGGTCACGATGCGCGCAGGCGGAATGTTCGCCCAGACGATCCGGCTGCCGCAGGCGACAAATGCCGGATCGCCCAGCGGATGCCGCCCGGGCGGCCGCAGGTCGTACGTGAACTGGATCATCACGCCGTCGGCCGACAGCACGCGATGGCACTGGCCGACGATCGCCGTCACGTCCTGGCGCGGCAGCGTGCGCAGCGGCAGGCACGACACGATCGCGTCGACGCGCGCGTCGGGCGGCAGCAGGCGTTCGAGCTGCCGCGCGTCGCCCGACACGATCGAGATGCCCGGAAAACGTCGCCGCAGATGCTGGACGAACGCCGGCGAACGCTCGACCACGACGAGCCGCCGTGGCGCGACGCCGCGTTCGAGCAAGGCCGCGGTGATCGCGCCGGTGCCGCCGCCGAGTTCGACGACCAGCCCGTCGCCGTCCGGCACTGCGTCGGCCATCTCGCGCGCCAGCTGCCGCGAACTCGGGCACAACGCACCCACCGCGGCCGGACGGCCGACCCACTCGCGCACGAACAGTGCCGAGACACGCCACGCGTTCGGCCAGATCATCGGCAGCCCTTGAGCGATTGCGCCGTCGGCAACGACGCGCCGAAGACTTCATGGAACAGGGCTACGGCGACACGGGGCTTCGGCATGCGCATCCTCCTGGACGAATCGGTCCGTCGCGGGAAGCGCGACGATCAAATCGATTCTAGGAAACGCAAACTTAAGGCGACGTGAAGATTGACCCTGATTCCCCTGATCAATTCGTACCGGATCAACCGCCGACGCCCGCCCCGTGCGCGGCGCGTCTCACCGCAGGTTGGTTCTCGCCAGCTCGACGATCTCGTCGCCGCGCCCGCTGAGGATCGCGCGCAGCATGAACAAGCTGAAGCCCTTCGCATGCGCGAGTTCGATCTTCGGCGGCATCGCGAGCTCGTACTTCGACGTGACGACGTCGACGACGGCCGGCCCGTCATGCGCGAACGCCGTGCGCAGCGCTTCCTCGACGTTCTCCGAGTGCTCGACCCGCACGCTGAAGATGCCCGCACCCTTCGCGATCGCCGCGAAATCGGTCGGGCTCAGGTCGACGTTCGTGTCCAGATAGCCGGCCGCCTTCAGCTCCATCGACACGAAGCCGAGCAGGCTGTTGTTGTACACGACGATCTTGACCGGCAGCTTGAGCTGGCGCGCGGTGAGCAGGTCGCCGAGCAGCATCGACAGCCCGCCGTCGCCGGACAGCGACACCACCTGCCGCCCCGGATGCGCGCCCTGCGCACCGAGCGCCTGCGGCATCGCATTCGCCATCGAGCCGTGATTGAACGAACCGTGCAGCTGCCGCTTGCCGTTCATCGTCAGGTAGCGCGCGGCCCACAGCGTCGGCGTGCCGACGTCGGCCGTGAAGATCGCGTCCTCCGCCGCGACTTCGTCGACGATCTTCGTCAGGTATTGCGGATGAATCGCACGGCCCGGCGGCTCGGCCACCGCGAGATCGTCGAGCCCCTTGCGCGCGGCCGCGTAGTGCTTCAGCGCATTCTCGAGGAAACGCCGCTGCGTCTTGCGCGTCAGGCGCGGCAGCAGCGCCGCGATCGTTTCCTTCACGGTGCCGACGAGGCCGAGCGCGAGCGGCGCACGATGGCCGAGCTGCGAGCCTTTCCAGTCGATCTGCGCGACCTTCGCGTTCGACGGATAGAACGGCCGGTACGGGAAATCCGTGCCGAGCATCAGCAGCGTGTCGCACGACTCCATCGCGTGATAGCCCGAGCTGAAGCCGATCAGCCCCGTCATCCCGACGTCGAACGGGTTGTCCCATTCGACGAACTGCTTGCCGCGCAGCGCATGCACGACCGGCGCGCCGAGCGTGTCGGCCAGCGCGACCACCTCGTCGTGCGCGCCCTGCGTGCCGCTGCCGCACAGCAGCGTGACCGCGTCGGACGCGTTGAGCAGCGCCGCGAGCCGGTCGAGATCGGCGTCGGCCGGCAGGATCGACGGCGGCGCCGATTCGCTCCAGGCCGGCGCTTCGTCCGGGCCGTCGCCCAGCGCGATGTCGCCCGGCAGCACGATCACCGCGACGCCGCGCTCGTCGATCGCGGTGCGCATCGCGCGCGCGAGCACGCGCGGGAACTGCGATGCGTTCGTCACGAGTTCCGCGAAATGGCTGCACTCGCGGAACAGCTCCTGCGGATGCGTTTCCTGGAAGTAGCCGAGGCCGATCTCGGTCGACGGGATGTGCGCGGCGATCGCGAGCACCGGCTGATGATTGCGGTGGCAGTCGTAGAGGCCGTTGATCAGGTGCAGGTTGCCGGGGCCGCAACTGCCCGCGCACACCGCGAGCCGCCCGGTCGACGCGGCATCCGCGCCGGCCGCGAACGCGGCGCTTTCCTCGTGCCGCGTATGCATCCAGCGGATCGAGCCGATCTGGCTCAAGCTGAACGACAGGCCGTTCAGGCTGTCGCCCGTCACGCCCCAGATACGCTCGACGCCCGCTGCCGCCAGCGTCTTCGCCAGGTATTCCGCCATCGTCTGTCTAGCCATCATGCCCTCGCTCGTTGATCGGTCGTCACACGATTGATCCGGCAACGGCAGCCGCCGTTGCCGCTGACGGGACGAGCATACGCGATCGTGCCGCGCGGCGTCGTGACGATGCAAGCGCCCTGCACGCCGCTGCGGCAGCGATCCGTCGCGCCGCACGCCGCCCCTTTCGACGGCGTCGGGCAATCGTCGGCGCTTTGTCATGGTTCCGATTGCAGTCGGAAACCGGAAACCGGGCAGGCGCGCCTGCGGCTCCCCGCTCAGCTCCAGTCGGATGCCGCCTCGTCCGGGTCGACGAGCGTCAGTCCGGACGCCGGCAACGGCAGCGCGGTCTTGTAGCGCACCTGCTTCAGCGCGAAGCTCGACCGGATGTTCGATACACCGGGGATCGTCGTCAGTCGCTCGATGATGAAACGCTCGAGCGTGCGCATGTCGGGCATCACGACGCGCAGCAGGTAGTCGGCGTCGCCCGACATCAGGTAGCACTCCATCACCTCGGGCCGCTGCGAGATCGCTTCCTCGAAGCGCTGTAGCGCGTCCTCGACCTGCTTCTCGAGGCTGACCTGGATGAACACGTTGATCCGCAGCCCGAGCGGCTCGGGGTCGAGCAGCGTGACCTGCTGCCGGAACAGCCCGAGCTTCTCCAGCGCGCGCACGCGGTTGAAGCACGGCGTGGCCGACAGGTTCACCGCACGCGCGAGTTCCGCGTTCGTGATCCGCGCGTTCTGCTGCAGCTGGTTCAGGATGCCGATGTCGATGCGGTCGAGCCGCCGCGGGTTTGAACTCATGGTCGAAATATTCCGGAAGAGTGGCCACAACCGGAATATTTACACTATCGGCGCACGAAATCCCAATGAAATCAGACGCATATTTTGCGGATCGGCGGGTAGCATGATCCGACCGATTGCCACTGATGCGCGCCGCTCCGAACCGGCGCGCGGGAGACCTGCGATGACGGACCTGTCGAACGGTATCGATGCCACGCGGCGCGCGGGCGCCGCTCACGCCGACGCCGACCCTGAAGAAACCGCCGAATGGCTGGAGGCGCTCGACGCCGTCGTCGCGCACGTCGGTAAGGAGCGCGCCCAGTACCTGCTCGGCCGGCTCGCCGCGCATGCGCACACCCGCGGGCTCGCGGCGCCGCGCGGCCCGGTCACGCCGTACGTGAACACGATCGCCGCGCACGAGCAGCCGCCCTATCCGGGCGACGCCGATCTCGAGGAACGGCTGTCCGCGGCACTGCGCTGGAACGCGCTCGCGATGGTCGTGCGCGCGAACCGGGCGTACGGCGAGCTCGGCGGCCACATCGCGAGCTACGCGTCGGCATCCGACCTGTTCGAAGTCGGCTTCAACCACTTCTTCCGCGCGGCACCGGCCGGCGCGGGCCATGAAAGCGGCCCCGGCGGCGATCTCGTGTACTTCCAGCCGCATTCGTCGCCGGGCGTCTACGCACGTGCGTATCTCGAAGGCTTTCTCGGAGAAGACCATCTCACGCACTATCGCCGTGAAATCGCCGGGCCCGGGCTGTGTTCGTATCCGCATCCGTGGCTGATGCCCGACTTCTGGCAGTTCCCGACCGGCTCGATGGGCATCGGCCCGATCAACGCGATCTACCAGGCGCGCTTCATGCGCTACCTGCAGCATCGCGGGCTCGCGAACACCGCCGGCCGCACCGTGTGGGGTTTCTTCGGCGACGGCGAGATGGACGAGCCCGAATCGCTCGGCGCGCTGTCGCTCGCCGCCCGCGAGGGGCTCGACAACCTCGTGTTCGTGATCAACTGCAACCTGCAGCGGCTCGACGGCCCGGTGCGCGGCAACGGCCGCGTGATCGACGAACTCGAGGCGCTGTTCGCCGGCGCCGGCTGGAACACGATCAAGGTGCTGTGGGGTTCCGACTGGGATCCGCTGTTCGCGCGCGATCACGCGGGCGCACTCGCGCGCGCGTTCGCCGATACCGTCGACGGCCAGTTCCAGACCTTCTCCGCGAACGACGGCGCGTATAACCGTGCGCGCTTCTTCAGCCGCGACCCGGCGCTCGAGGCGCTCGCCGCGCAGCTCACCGACGCCGAAATCGACCGCCTGCGCCGCGGCGGCCACGATGCACGCAAGCTGCACGCCGCATATGCGCGCGCACTCGCCCATCGCGGCCAGCCGACCGTGATCCTCGCGAAGACGATGAAAGGTTACGGGATGGGTTCGGCCGGCCAGGGCCGGATGACGACCCATCAGCAGAAGAAACTCGACGTCGACGACCTGAAGGCGTTCCGCGACCGCTTCCGGTTGCCGCTGTCGGACGGCGACGTCGAGCAGCTGAAGTTTTACAAGCCAGCGGAAGACAGCCCGGAAATGCGTTACCTGCATGCCCGCCGGGCTGCCCTGGGAGGCTATCTGCCCAGAAGGCGGATGGCGGCATCGAAGGGGCTGACCGTCCCTTCGATGCCGGCCTGGGGTGCGTTCGCGCTGGATGCGGCCGGCCGCGAGATGTCGACGACGATGGCACTCGTGCGCATGCTTGCCGCGTTGATCAAGGATCGCGAGCTCGGCCCGCGCATCGTGCCGATCGTGGCCGACGAAGCACGCACGTTCGGCATGGCGAGCCTGTTCCGGCAGGTCGGCATCTACTCGCCGCTCGGCCAGCGCTACGAACCCGAGGATCTCGGCTCGATGCTCTACTACCGCGAGGACACGCGCGGCCAGATTCTCGAGGAAGGGATTTCGGAAGCCGGCGCGGTGTCGTCGTGGATCGCCGCGGCGACGTCGTACAGCGTGCACGACCTGCCGATGCTGCCGTTCTACATCTACTACTCGATGTTCGGTTTCCAGCGCATCGGCGACCTGATCTGGGCGGCTGCCGACCAGCGCTCGCGCGGCTTCCTCGTCGGCGCGACGTCGGGCCGCACGACGCTCGGCGGCGAGGGCCTGCAGCACCAGGACGGCAGCAGCCATCTCGCGGCGTCGACGATTCCGAACTGCCGCGCGTACGACCCGGCGTTCGCGTACGAAGTCGCGACGATCGTCGATGCCGGCATGCGCGAGATGGTCGAACAGCAGCGCGACGTGTTCTATTACGTGACCGTCATGAACGAGAACTACGCGCAGCCGTCGATGCCCGGCGACGATCCGGCCGCGCGTCGCGAAGGCATCCTGAAGGGGATGCACCGGCTGCCGGCCGAGTCGAACGCGACCGCGCGCGTGCAGTTGCTCGGCGCGGGTGCGATTCTCGGCGAAGTGCTCGCCGCGCAGCGGATCCTGAAGGACGACTGGGGGATCGATGCGGCCGTCTGGAGCGTCACGAGCTTCAGCGAATTGCAGCGCGACGGGATGGAAGCCGAACGGCTGTCACGGCTCGGCGACGGCCCGGTATCGTCGTATGTCACGCGGATGCTCGAAGGCACGCACGGCCCGGTGGTCGCCGCGACCGACTACGTGCGCGCGGTGCCCGAGCTGATCCGCGCCTACGTGCCGCGCCGCTACGTGACGCTCGGCACCGACGGGTTCGGGCGCAGCGACACGCGCGATGCGCTGCGCGCGTTCTTCGAGGTCGATCGCGCGAGCATCGTGCTCGCCGCGCTGAAGGCGCTGGCCGATGACGGGGAACTCGATGCGGCGGTCGTGCGAGACGCACGCGAGCGTCTCGGCAAGACCGCGCCTCCAGGCGTCGCGCCGTGGCAGCGCTGACCGAGTGACGCGACCGGGCAGCAGCCGACGACGATTCGTCGACCAAAGCAATTCTTTGGTCAGCAAAACAGGCGGGGATCCAGCACGAACGCTTCTTTGCCGATCACTTTCACACTTGAAGCAAAATCCGCATGCAGCGGGTTCAGCAGCAAGTCGAAATCGGTCGGGCAAACGTGTGGTTGCTGCCATGGCGACTCCCAAATGGGTTGATTCACATTCCCATTTGATACTCCCAATCGGGAGTTTTCAATCGACCAAACGGCATATCCGTCACCAACGGGAATCGACGGCGCTCCGCGCTACACCGGCAACGCGTGCGTCGACAGAATCTCCTTGAGCACCATGAACGAGCGCACCTGCCGCACGCCGGGCAGGTACAGCAACTGTTCGGCATGCAACCGGTTGAAGCTCTCGTTGTCGCGCGTGCGGACCAGCATGAAGTAGTCGAATTCGCCCGTCACCACGTGACACTCGACACACCCCGACACTTTCTGTGCGGCCTTCTCGAATTCGGCGAACGCCTCCGGCGTCGAGCGATCCAGCACGAAGCCGATCACGACCAGCATCCCGGCACCCAGCGGCTTCGGGTCGAGCAACGCGACGATGCCGCGAATCAATCCCATCTCCTTCAACCGCTCGACGCGCCGCAGACACGCCGGCGCGCTCAGCTTCACCTTCGCGGCGAGGCTCACGTTCGAAATCGACGCATCCTGCTGCAACTGCCGCAGGATCGCCCGGTCGATGCGATCGAGCGCCGGCGCGGCGTCGGCCGGGGATGTGCTACCGCGATCTAATTTCATTGCGCCTCCCATCTGTTTCACGAATCAAAATTATCTCGACTATCCATATCTCATCGATAACGTAGGTCGTCACCATTTATTTCGCAAGCTCATTTCGCGCCGTCCTGCCTATCATTTTTCCATCGGGACACGGCGTGCGAGCAGCACCCGACCGATCCGGTTTCCTGCCCATCTTCCCTCGGAGCTTGTCGATGAACCTGCAACGTTTCCCCCGTTATCCGCTCACGTTCGGCCCGACCCCGATCCAGCCGCTCAAGCGCCTGAGCGCGCATCTCGGCGGCAAGGTCGAGCTGTATGCGAAGCGCGAGGACTGCAACAGCGGCCTCGCATTCGGCGGCAACAAGACGCGCAAGCTCGAATACCTCGTGCCCGACGCGCTCGCGCAAGGTGCCGACACGCTCGTGTCGATCGGCGGCGTGCAGTCGAACCAGACGCGCCAGGTCGCGGCCGTCGCCGCGCATCTCGGGATGAAGTGCGTGCTCGTGCAGGAGCACTGGGTCAACTATGAAGACCCCGTGTACGACCGCGTCGGCAACATCCAGCTGTCGCGGATGATGGGTGCCGACGTCCGGCTCGTCGCCGACGGTTTCGACATCGGCATTCGCCGCAGCTGGGAAGAAGCGATGGAGAACGTCCGGCAGTCGGGCGGCAAGCCGTATCCGATACCGGCCGGGTGTTCCGAGCATCCGCTCGGCGGGCTCGGGTTCGTGGGCTTCGCGGAAGAAGTGCGGGAACAGGAAGCGCAGCTCGGCTTCAAGTTCGATTACATCGTGGTCTGCTCGGTCACGGGCAGCACGCAGGCGGGGATGGTCGTCGGCTTCGCGGCCGACGGACGCGCGGATCGCGTGATCGGCATCGACGCGTCGGCGACGCCCGAGCGCACGCACGAGCAGATCACGCGGATCGCACGGCACACGGCCGAGCTGGTCGGGCTGGGGCGCGATATCGAAACGAAGGACGTGGTGCTCGACACGCGCTATGCCGGGCCGGAATACGGACTCCCGAACGATGGCACGCTGGAGGCGATTCGTCTGTGCGCGCGGCTGGAAGGCATGCTGACCGATCCCGTCTATGAAGGGAAATCGATGCACGGGATGATCGACAAGGTGCGGCGCGGGGAATTCGAGCCGGGGTCGAAGGTGCTGTATGCGCACCTTGGCGGGGTGCCGGCGTTGAGTGCTTACGCGGAGATCTTCCGCAACGGCTGACGGGTGTCCGAAGTCGATCCGGCGCGCGAAGGGCCAATTCCACGCAATGATGCAGCCGCCTCCGGCATCCGCCGGCAGCGCAGTCATGCCGGATAACCGGTTGTCGAGCGCCGTGCCGTTCTGCGCGGCGGCGTGCGGTGCCCGCGTGTCGCCTCGCTTGCGGCGCGGCGGTGTGTCGGCGCGGCGGCTTGTCGGACCGTCGCCGCGCCCATCATGGCGCTCGCGCGTCAGTCCATGAATACGATCGACCGGCGAGCGCGTACCTCTCGACGATCCAGTGCGCACGACTGCGCAGCGTCCGCGGTCGTCGGCCGTCCATGTCGCAAGCCTCTCCCGCCGTCGCGCCGGCAAGCACGGCGCCGTTCCGTTCAGTCGCCGGGCAATCTCGACAGCGCAGCCTCCACCTCCACGCGCATCGCCGGCCATTCCGGCTTGAGCGCATCGACACCGCCCGCGGCCAGCGCACGCTCGCCTCTCGCGCACGCATCGCTCGCGTCTGCGTCGCCGGCCAGCGCGAAGCCGCCTCGCATCGAATGCAGCTCGCCCTTGAGGCAATCGTCGTCGCCGCGCAGCAATGCGGCGTCGATCGTCGCCAGCGAGCGCAGCGTCGCGGCACGCAATTGTTCGCGCATCTCTTCCGTCATCAGCGACACCTGCCGGTCGTCGCGATCGACCGCGTGCAACGCCGTCGCGCCGCGCCCCCCGTGGCGCCGCAGCACCGCATCGAGTGCATCGATCGACAGCGGCTTGAGCACGACCTCCGCGACGCCAGCCTGCGCGCACCGCCGACGGTCCTCTTCGGTCGCGTGCGCGGTCATCGCGATCACGGGTACCGTCGCCCCCTGCTCGCGCAGGAAGTTCGCCAGCGCGAAGCCGTCGAGTTCGGGCATGCCGAGATCGGTCAGCACGACATCGAACGACTGCGAAAAGTACGCACGCATCGCCTCGACGCCGTTCGTGACGATCGTCGCATCGTAGCTCAGCGCATCGAGCTGATCCCGCAACAGCACGCGGCTCGCCGGGTGATCTTCCGCAACGAGCACGCGCAGCGGCACGCCGCCGTCCGGGCGCGTCGGCCACGCTGGCGCCGTGGCGGGTTCGTCGTCGAACGCAACGCGCCATCCGGACGGCGCCCTCGCCAGCGGCAGCGATGCGGTGAAGGTCGTCCCCGCACCCGGTTGGCTGTCGACCGTCAGCGCACCGCTCATCAGGCGCGCGAGACGTCCGCAAAGCGGCAGCCCCAGCCCCGTGCCGCCGAAGCGCCGGTAAATCGACGGATCGGTCTGCACGTACACATCGAACAGCGCCGGTAGCGCTTCCGCAGGAATGCCGATGCCCGTGTCGCGCACCGAGATTTCGACGCCCTGCTGCCTGCCGGAAGCGACGGCCGGCAGCGCGTCGATCGTCACGCTGCCATGCTCGGTGAACTTGATCGCATTACTGACAAGGTTCGACACGATCTGGCGCAGGCGGGTCGGATCGCCGACGTAACCGTCGGCCAGCCCCGGCGCGACACGGCATTCGAGTACGAGCCGTTTCGCTTCGGCGAGCGGACGAAAGATCGCCGCGACGTCGAGCAGCACGGCTCGCAGGTCGAACGGCACGGCTTCCAGCACCATCTGGTTGGATTCGGCCTTCGACAGGTCGAGCACGTCGTTGATCACGCGCAGCAGTGCGTCGGACGACGACATGACCGTCTGCAGCCGACGCTGTTCGGTCGATGGCAATGCCGCACGCGCCATCAATTCGAGATTGCCGACGATCGCGTTCAGCGGCGTGCGAATCTCGTGGCTCATCGTCGCCAGGAAGGTCGACTTCGCCTTGTTCGCGTCGTCCGCGGCTTCGCGTGCCTCGCGCAGCTTGTCCTCGGCCTGCTTGCGCGCGGTGATGTCGGTCAGCGTACAGAGCAGTACATCGACGCCGCGATAGCGGGTACGGACGATGTGCGCGGCAAGGTAGGCCGCCCCGCCATCGGCGCGGTCGACCGACAACTCGTGCGTGACGACGCGCGGCTTCCGACCGCCCGCGATACTGTCGCGGTATGCCTGCCAGATGCGCTTGCCGAGCGACGGCGCCATGCCGGCGCCGCCATAAGCCTGTGCGGCCTCGTTGCGCGCCATCGTGTCGCCGTTGGCCAGCGACAGCAGCATGATGCCGGCCGGCGCCGTGCGAATCAGCGTGCGGTTCAGCGCCTCGCTTTCGATCAGCCGGATCGCGCGGCGGTTGGCAGGGCGCAGCGCGCGCCGGTCGAACATGACGATCGCGAACCACACCGTCCCGATCGCGAGCAACGCGAGACCGGTTGCGATACCCAGGCGGACGGCCACGTCGTCGAACAGGCCGCGCCACGAATACGTCGCGGTCAGCACCTCGCGGAACCCCGGCATGCGGTCGCCGATGACGATACTCGTGCCGACACGGTGTGCGGCGGCCCGCTCGCCACCGGCCGCGCGCGCATAATCGAGCGCGCGGGCGGTCAGCGCGGGGGCCGCCTGCCGGCCGGTCAGGACATTCGTGTGCGAATCGACCAGTGCATAGTCATGGCCGGAGGACGAGGCGCGCAGGATGTCGTCGATCTCCGGCCGCGCGACGACGACAAACCATGCGACCGGCTTGCCCTGGCTGTCCCGCACCGCCTGCGCGAACCGCAGCACGGACCGCCCGAGCAGCGGATCCTGCCGCCGGTCCAGAAAAATCTGCCGATTGCCGGGCGCGGCAGCCGCCGATACAAACTCGGCCGGCGGCTGCAACTGCCGGATCAACGCCTTCACGTCGAAACCGGCCGGCAGCGCGAGCGTCGCCTTCACCAGCGGATACCCGGCCACGATGACGAAGTCGCCGTCCGGATCGATCAGATATCCGCCCATGCCCGGGTCGCCGGGCTGCCTCGGCGGCATGACACCCGTCTTCTCGACCGGCTCGAGAAACGCTGCAAGAAACGGCGCGTAGGCCCCCCCTGGCCGGGGCGACGGATCGGCCGCGAACGCGGCCACCGCCACGCGTCCCGTGTGTCCGAGAACGGCCAGCCTGCCGCGATCGTCGGCAAACCGCTTGAGTGCATCGGACGGCGCGGTCGGCAAGTGCCGGGCCATCAACTCGAGGTTTTCGACATAGCGATTCTGGAGCGCCCTGACCACCTCCATCTCCGCGAGCAGGTCGGCCTTGCGTAGCAGGAACTCGGAACGGTCACGCGCAACCGACTCCTGCAGGTCGAGCTGCGCGACCAGTGCCGCGCAGACCAGCACGAACACCGTGATCGCCACACCGCTTCCGTACAGCAACCATTGCTGCTGGCGTCGCACGCGCCCCGGCTCGAACGGCTTGCGGCCCGCGGCCGCGGCATGCGCAATCAGCGTTTTCAGTTTGGTGGGCATAGGTGTCGTCGAAGTCGTCTCGGCACCGGCACCGCGTCATGCGTTGTCCGGGTCACTCGGTACTGTCCGCCGGGCACCGTTTATGCACCAGCCTCGGGCAAGTCGGGCAGATGGCCCTCGCTCGCGTAGCGAATCAGATCGGCATCGCGAACGATACCGAGCTTCTTCATCGCGCTCGATTTCTGCGAACTGATCGTCTGCTTGCTGCGATGAAGCTGGACGGCGATCTCGCCGACCGTCAGGCCGGCCCCGTAAAGCCGCACGACTTCGATCTCGCGGGCGGTCAGCGTGCGGACACCCGCCGACGGCTGGCAATCCTCCAGCAGCTTCTTGACGAACGGAGACAGATAATTGGCACCGACGAAAGCCGCATGCACCGCGCCGACCAGATGCGAAATCGCATCGGACTTGCTCAGGATGCACCCGACACCCTGCTTCTGGATCGCGAGCAGCACGCTCGGGTTGTCGATCATCGTGATCGTCACGAGGCGAAGTGCCGGGTAGCGACGCTGGAGGAAGGACAGCAGTGAAAGACCGTCGCCATACTTGCCGCCGGGCATGACGTAGTCGACGACGAGCACGTCGCTTTGCTGCTCGTCGAGCATCGCCACGAGATCGGTCGAATTCGAGACAGTGCCGAGCAGCTTGATCGTGCTGCTGCCCGCGAGCGCCTGCGACATTCCGAGTGCGGACGAAGGATGATCGTCCGCCACCATCACTCGCACAAAAAATTCATCCATTTATCTTCTTCTCCCGATACACGCGGCCTGACGTGCCATGTTGTGCGACGCGCCGGGACTTGAATCGGTCCCGCAACACGGTCGCGTCACGGCGTTCGGCGAACCCGGCGGTGCGCAGCGTAATTTTAAGATAATAGACGGGTTCCGCGGCGGCTCTGCGATCCGGCGTGCCGGCCTGTACCCGCCATGATCCGACGCACAAGCCATCACGCACGCAGACGCGCCCGGCGTGACGTTACGGGCCGAACCGTCGAGAGTCCGCCGCCCATGCACGTCCGATCGGCGGCGCCCCCACGCCGTCGATCCATCCCGTCCCGCAAGGCGGCCGAAGCCGCGCCCTAATGCTTGACCGCGGTTTTGTCCTGCTCACCAGACCTGTCATCCGCGGCGTGCTGCCACTCGGTGATGGCCCGCCGCTTCTGCGACGGCGACATCATCATGAATTCGTTCAGCTTCGTCAGGAAATCCCGTCGGGATTTCTCCGGCAACGTCGCGAATCCAAGCAGCAGCCCGAACACCTTTCCCATATAGCGCACTGCCTTACCCTTCCTTCTTCAGTCGAATTCACGCGGCATCGAAGCAATGCGGCGTGTCTGCCTTCCCTGTTCTGACGCAGGCGATCTACGTCGCCGATGCGCCACCATTTCTATCGTCCCGGCCAGTGTGCCGCCGCAGCGGCCATTACGCCCGCAGCTGGCGGCCCGTCCGCCGCGCCCGCGGGCAACACGATCCCGCGCCGCCGCGCGATGCGTACGAGGCCGCGGCGCAGGTCGGCCAGCGTTACCGGCTTGGTCAACACGCACGCGACGTTCGATGCCGCGTAGCGCCGGGCATCGTCGGGCACCAGATGCGATGCCACGACGATCATGTCGCACGGCAAGGCGCGCGCATGTACGGCTTCCGCCAGTTCCCGGGCCGACATGTCGGGCAGGTCGGCACCGAGCAGCAGCACGTCCCACGTGCCGTTTGCGAGCGTGTCGAGCGCCGCGCCGCCGGACGACACGCACCGGACCGTGCAACCGAGCACATCCAGCTGCTCGCGGAAAATCGACCCGTTGACCGCCGCATCGTCGGCCACCAGCACACGCGGCACACGCGCACTGGAGGCCGGCAACAACGGCTGCCAGAAATCGGTCGCGCGCCCCGGCCCGCGCGGCGACTCGGCGGTAGCGACTCGCGCCTGCGCGATCGCCATGCACAGCCCGTTCAGCGAATAACTCGACACGCGGATCGTCCGGCCCGCGACATCCGGCTGCAGCGGGCCGTCCGGCGTAGCCAGCACGACCGGCGTCTCCCCGCCGAGACTGTCGAGCTCTTCGCGCCGCCATTGGTCGGAGTCGCCGAAGAGCACGATCGCGTGTGCACGCGCGAGGCACCCGGCGGCAATCCCGATCGGACTCGGATGCATCGCGACGTCGAAACCCCATGCCCGCAGATGGGGAAATGCAAACGCACGCCACGCGTCCTCCGGCGACACGACGATCAGCGTCTGGCCGGCGCCCGCGCCGGCCGGGGATTTCGGCGCAATGCCCGCGCGCAGCGGCAAGCGCACGGTAAACAGGCTGCCGACGCGCGGCGCGCTGTCGACCGAAATCGTGCCGCCCATCGCCGCGACCAGCCGATCGCACAGCGCGAGCCCGAGCCCCGTGCCGCCGTAGCGCCGCGTGATCGATGCGTCGACCTGCGAGAACGGCTTGAACAGCCTGTTCTGCTGCGCGAAGTCGATCCCGATGCCGGTATCCTCGATGCCGATCGCGATCTCGGGCGCACCACGCGCACTCCGCCCGACCGCCACGCGCGCGACGATACGCCCGTCGCTCGTGAACTTGATCGCGTTGCTCAACAGGTTGCCGACCACCTGTGCGAGCCGCGTCGGATCACCGCGCATCCGCTGCGCGCCGCTCGCATCGATATCGGCGAACAGCGGCAACCCTTTTGCCTTTGCGACCGGTGCGAAGGCCGCGAGCTCGCGTTCGATCACCGCGATCACGTCGAACTCGATCGACTCGACCGACATCGCGCCAGCTTCGATCTTCGAGAAATCGAGCACGTCGCTGACGATCGCGAGCAGCCCTTCGGCCGACGCGCGCAACGTCCGCACGCGGCTCTGCTGCGATGCATCGAGCGCCGTGCGCTCGAGCAGCTCGAGGTTGCCGAGGATCACGTTGAGCGGCGTGCGGATCTCATGGCTCGTCGCGGCGAGAAACGACGACTTGGCCGCATTCGCCGAATCGGCCGCGCGCACGGCTTCCTCGAGCTGGCGAACGAGGCGGCGCTGCGCGCTCGTGTCGGCGAACGTCGCAATCAGCACGTCCTCGCCCTGATAACGTGCGCTGTGCGCGATGACCTCCAGGTGCAGCGGCGCATCGCCGCGTGCATCGAGCATGAGTTCGGTCGTCATCGTCCGGCCTGCCCCGCCGTTCGCGACGAACGCGTCGTACTTCTCGAGTACCTGCGCGGACAGCGCATGGTGATCGCCTTCATGCGGCAGCAGCATCTGCGTGAGCGCGTCGCTCGCGAGCATCACGCGCCGGTCGGACAGCGACACGAGGCCGATGCCGACCGGCGCCATAGCGATCACGCTGCGGCACAGCGCCTCGCTGTCGAACACGCGGGCCGAGCGTGCATACACCGGCACAAGCACGCGCCGGTGAAAGCGCACGAGCAGCAACCACATCACGACGATCGCAACGAGGGTCGACGCCGCGAGCGCGCCGGCCTGCACGCCGATGCCGGCCACCACGTCGCCCCACGACAGCGCATAGGCGATCGTCCAGCCGGTTGCCGCGAGCTTGCTGCTGAACACGATCGCGCCGTCGCGAAAGAGCGGCTCGGCGGACACGGCGCCACGATGCGCGACATCGAGGTTCAACAAGCGCTCGGTGAGTGCGTTCGTGCGTTCGACGTCGGGATCGATCGCGATCAGCCGGTTGTCCGCCGACGTGACGAAGAACGTGCCGGCCAGGGCCCGCCCGGGCAGCCATGACAGCAGGTATTCGGGTGCGTATTCGGTGACCAGCACCGCGAACGGCTGGCCGGCGGCGCGCGCCTCGGCGGCAACGCGGATGCGCACCTGCCCGGTGACGGGGTTGACGTAGGGCGGCAGCCAGCGGACATTCGGCCGACCGTCGTTCGGGGCCGGCGGCGAGCCGTCGAAATCGACGCGCAACGCATCGAGCACGTGCGCACGTGCGCCGGCCGACGCCAGTGCGGGATTGTCGCGCGTCAGGTGCGGCACGAGGCCGAAGACGCCCGTGCGCGTGCTGTAGTGGTAACCCTCGAGCGTGCGCCCGCGATTGAGCGAACTCGCCGCGCAGATGCGCGACAGCAGGAACGACAACGCGAGATAGCGCGCGACCTCGTCGCGCTGCGCCGTTTGCCCCGGCACGCCGACCACGAGCGACGGATACGGCTTGATCGCGAGCTGCTGGCCGTCGGCGAAGAACGTGTGCACGACGTCGGCCGGCGCCGCGCCGATCTCTCGCCAGATGAGTTGCGTATTCGTGACGCCGTTGCGGAACGACGTCTCGGCCACCTGTATCTCGTCCGAGGCTTCCTCGACACCGTTCAGGAAATTGCGCCGCTCGCCGTCCAGATAGCCGTAGACGATCGACGTGATCCCGAGCCCGCAGGCGATCAGGATCAGGATCGTGACGACAATGCCGCCCCCGAACATCGAAATGCTCTGGTAGCGGCGAATGGACTGAAGCGTGCTGTATGACATGACTCGGCGTGACGGAGCCCTGGGCGCGGACCTGCAGCAGATCCCCTGCGGATGGACGTCACGATGGAAACAATCGGGATAGCGATGTCCCGATCATGCCAAACGACACTGCGAAAATCAGGCGTGCATTATCCTTTTAGTACACGTCCTATTTGTTTGAATGATTGTTTTGAACTTGAACGAAACTCGACGGCGGAATCGTGTGTCGCGCACCTGTCCGTCCGGATAGGTTGCTTCATCGAATCGCCGCAGGTACGCCCGAAATGAAATACCGCCGGCAAGCCGGCGGCAAAAGATGCGTCAACGAATCTCGCGACGCACCGAGGCACCCGATTCGACCCGCGCGGAACGACCCGGCAGGATCGCCCGCGCACCGCCGTTGTGCCGGCAGCGCCCGCTCAGTTCTGCGTGAGCGGATTGAGCGTCGTGCACAGGAAGCCCGTGCAGTTCGTCGGCTTGAAATAGAACGATGCCGTCACGATCGGCGGCGTGGTACCGAGCGCGATATCGCTCAGGTAAGCGGAGCCTTGCGCACCGAAACCGTTCGCCTGCTGCACGAAGCTCGCGCCGGTCGACTGGATCGCGGCCGACTGGTAGGTGAAGGTCGGCGATTGCGTCTGGTCCTTCACGTAGACCCACGAGATCGTGCTGCCGAACAGCATCCCGCCCTTCGCGCGATAACCCTTCGCGCCTTCGCTGTTGGCCTGCGCGATGAAGTCGCTGACGTTCGTCGTCGGCGCGAGGGCGTCGTACGTGTAGGTCGCGCCCGACGCATTGTTCTTCATGTACACGTTCGCCTGTACCGAGCCGATCACCATCGGGCCCAGGAACCAGTAGCCCGACTGGCCCTGGCCGTTCGCCTGCGTGAGGAACGCGTTCGGGTCGGCAGGCAGGCCGGTCGTCGTGTACGTGTAGGTGGCCGACGAACCACCATCCTTGCGATACAGGTTGCCGTACGTGAGCGGCCCTTCGTAGCGATAGCCGTTCGTGCCCTGCGTGTTGGCCTGGTTGAGGAAGGTCGTCCAGTCGCCCGGCGTGGATTGCAACTGGTACGTGTAGGTCTGCGCGGTGCCGTCGTTCACGAAGATCGAGCGCGAACCGCCGCTGGATGCGTTGTAGTAATAGTCGCCCAGGTAGCGGTAGCCCTTTGCGCCTTCACTGTTGAGGAGCGTCAGGAAACTCGCCTGATCCGCCGCGGTCGGCTGCGCGTCGTAGCGCCACGTCATCGTGCCGCCGCCCGAACCGCCCGAGCCACCGCTGCCGCCGTTGCCGCCGCTTCCACTACCGCCTGTGCCACCAGTGCCGCCGGTGCCGCCGTTGTTGCTCGTCCCCGATCCGCCGGACGCGGCGGGCGAGGAATTGTCGTCGCCGCCGCAAGCGGTCAGCGCCAGACAAGTCAATGCGATCAATGCAGCGGCTTTCATCGGGGTCACCTCGAAGCAAAAAAGATGAGCGAAGCCGGTACGCGCGGAATCACACCACGCGTACGGACAGTCTCGAATCGGAAATCGGCCCGCGGCGCGCCGCGGGCCCGTCAACGTCAGTTGACCTGCAGCTGGCCGCCGCGGCCGAGGCCGCCCTTGACGTCCTGCGCCTTGTAGCTGCGCAGTGCGACGACCATCTTGTTGTACGCGTCGATGAACGCGACGACCGTCGCCTTGCCTTCCGGCGTCGACGAGAAGCCCGCGAGCGCACCGCCCACGCCGCCGCCGAAGCCGCCCAGCGCGGCACCGTAGTTGGTCGCCGTCGAGCTGCCTTCCGATGCCGCGATCTGCACGGCCGAGCGCACGTCGAACAGCGTCAGCGTGACGACCGATGCCTTCGTCTGCAGGTGGCCGGCCACAGCCGCCACCGCGCTGTTGCCAATCAGCCCGCCGATCATGCTGCCGATGCCGCCGATCGGCGAATCGTTGATGACGATCTGCGGTTCCATGTAGTAGTCGGCCGCGACACGCTGGCCCTTCTGCTGCTTCGAGCCCGCGCGGTATTCGCCCGAGTTGCGCTGCAGCTGCGTGATGCGCGACAGGCGCGCGTCGCTCTTCTGGTTGCCGATCGACGTGATCACGAAGCAGTTCGACTGCTGGACGGCCAGGCGCAGCAGCGGGTCGATCGTCGTCATCTTGGTCGCGCTGCCGAACGGGCCCCACCAGTCGGCATTGCGGCCGTCGTCGACCGCGATCGTGCCGAGCGGCGACGCGCAGCGCTGCAGCCCCGTATCGGCGCCGGCGCTCGTGCCGCCCGCGGCGGCACCGGTCACGCCCGCGTTCTGACCGCCGGGCGTCACCATGCCGCCGCAGCCCGCCACGGACGCGCAAAGCGCTGCGACCAGCGCACCTTGAGTGAGACGTTGGGAAAGGTTGGTCTTCATGTCGTTGTCGATCGATTAGAGTCGTTGTTCGGCTTATGTGTTCGTGCGAACTTCGATAAGCCCCCCGGCTGGCGCGCGATGGTGGTCTCCCCGCTGCTGCCCCCGTTGCTTCAGGCCCGGTCAGTAGTACCAGTACGTCTGCTGCCAGACGCCGTAGTACGGATAGCCCGAGTACCAGTAGCCGTAATAGACGTCACGCCACTGCGTGCGCCATTTCCAGTCTTCTTCGTCTTCCTTCTTGGCCTTGCGTGCAAGGTCGAGCAGCTTCTTCGACTCCTTGTCGCCGCGGCCGGCCGCGATCGACAGCCACTTCTCCGCTTCGCGCGCGTCGGAGCCCATTTCCTCGAGGCCGAACAGGTAGAAACTGCCGAGCGCCTTCTGCGCCTGCAGGTCGCCGCGCTCGGCGGCCTCGCGCATCCACTTGAGGGCCTGGTAGCTGTCCTGGCGCACGCCGTCGCCGCGGAAGTAGCGCAGACCGAGGTCGTACGCGGCCTTCGGCTGGGTCTTCGCGGTTTGCTTCAGCGCGGCGATGCGCGGATCTTCCCGGTCTTCCGAATCGTCCTTTTTCTGATAGGAGACCTGATCTTTCGGGCGGTAAGAACAACCTGTGTCGTCGCAGATCCGCACCGTGTTGCCGGTGACGGACGGATCCTGCGCGCACGCGGCCAACAGCAACAGCAGCCCCGGTGCGAGTAGACGGCGGAACATTGGTACTTTCCTCAAGTTTTATTGGCGCCGCAATTCTTCGAGCCTTTCACCCCCGTGAGCTCGCACCCGGCGGCGCGCGGCGCAACGGATACAATCCGTCGACGCCGACACGCACCCCAAGGCTCTCTCAGGTTCTCTCTTCGAATCGTTCAGTCACCGCTTCATTGTCGCTTTTCGTTGTACCGGCTCCCGCCGGCTGCGATCTCCAAACATGACGCGACAAACAAAGGTGACGTGGTGAGCAATAATAATGGAGAAAAACAGCATGTCAAGGTGATTCGCTTTTTCAAAGTTTGCGTGTCACGTCAGTTTTGATATGCTCTCCCTCGCCAAAACCCCTGGAGACCCCATCGAGATGTCCAACAGCGAGCAGGCCAACGTCGATCTGATCACCGCCAACAAGGTGCGCGACCTACTGAACCGGAACGGCATTCCGCCGCGAAGTCACAACACGACGATCGCGAACGTGCTCGGCCTCAGCTTCTCTGTCGTCACCCGCAAGATGAAGGGCCTGATCCCGTGGAACCTGTCGCAGTTGCAGGACATCGCGACGCATTTCGGCGTGCCGCCCGCGATCCTGCTCGACGACAAGGGCACGCAGCCGGCCGCCGCCGAGATGATCGACGCGACGCTCGTGATCGAGTCACGGCGCTTTCGCTGCCGCGCCGCGATCTCGACCAAGGCCAGCAGCCAGATCGAGACGGACTTCGTCGCACTGCAGTGGCAGGGCGAGTGGCTCATCACCGAGCGTCAGCACGCGCGCGAGGGCCGCACGTATCCGGTCGACGTGATCGAGCTGCGCTCGTCCCAGCCGAACGTGTATGCGGCGCGGATCGCCGTGGTCGACGATTCGCAGGACGTCGCCGAAACCGTATGTGAATATTTCATCGAAAAAGGCGTGAACGCGATCCCGTACTTCGACGGCGCATCGTTCCGCAAGGCACTCGAGGTAGAGGATTTCGACGGTTACATCCTCGACTGGATGCTCGGCGACCAGACCGCCGCCGAACTCGTGCGCGGCATCCGCTCGAGCGAGAACAGCGGCGCGCCGATCTTCCTGCTGACCGGCAAGATCTCGACCGGTGAAGCGAGCGAAGACGAAATCGCGCACATCGTGTCGCACTACAACGCGCGCTGCGAGGAAAAGCCGGTGCGCCTGCCGATCCTGTTCGCCGAAGTGGCGCGCGAACTGAAGATCACGCTGCCGGCCGCGGCCGCCGCGAACTGAGACCGGAAACACAAGCCACCACACCACGCGACAAGACCGAGGGAATGACATGCGAATTCCGACCATCTGGACCAAGAGCCTGCTGACGGCCTGCCTGCTCGGCATGGCCGCCGCGGCGTGGGCCGCCTCGTCGTTCACGTTCACCGTCGACGGCAAGATCGACAGGCACAACCAGCCGGGCAAGACGGCCTACGTCTTCTCCGAACAGGCGCTGATGGCGCTGCCCCAGCACACGATCGTCACGTCGACGAGCTGGACGCCGAAGGCGACCTTCACCGGCCCGCGCCTGTCCGACATCCTGAAGACCGTCGGCGCGCACGGCACGCAGATCGAGTTCCGCTGCATCGACGAGTACACGTTCACGATTCCCGTGTCCGACGCCGATCGCTACGGCGTGATCCTCGCGCGGACGATGAACGGCAAGGTGCTCGACAACGACAACTATGGCCCGCTGTGGATCATGTACCCGCGCGACCAGTATCCCGACGAACTGAAGACGCCGCTCGGCGAAGCCAAGTTCGCGTGGCAGATCATCGGCCTGACGGTGAAATGAAACGCGGGCGATGGAAAAATAGAAAAATCATCCTGGTCCTCGGCTCGCTGTGGATCATGGGGTTCGCCGCGTGGGCGTTCCTGCTGTGGGACCTCCTCGCCACCTCGGTCAACGAGGGCGTACTCGAAGGGCCCCGCGAAGGCGTGTTCTGGACCGCCGCGCAATACCGGAACGTCTATACGCGGTTCGACCGGCAACTGATCCTCTACGCGACGCACGAGGACGACGACTTCAATCACGTCCAGATGCAGCTCGACAGCCTGTCGGTGTCGTTCGGCTTTCTGCAGCGGCCGTCGGAAGTGTCCCAATACTGGCTGCGCATCCCGCGCGCGCGCAACGAGATCGACGCGCTCGGCGAATTCATGACGCGCCTGAAGCGCGACATACCGCCGTTGCGCGATTCGCCGAAGCGCGCACGGCAGGTGATCGACGACGTGAACGCGTACTGGCCGAAGGTCAACGGCCTCGCGAACTATTTCCGCGCGATCGAGATGGCGCAGCGCGACTTCACGTTCCATCAGCTGAAGGAAAAGCAGCGCGCGATCCTGATCCTCGGCATCGTGCTCGGCGTGATCCTGTGCGCGCTGTTCCTGCTGCTGTTCTATACGATGCGCACGCGTGACGACCTGCTCGAACGGCAGGACGCAGCGCTCGACGCGGAACGCAAGGCGTCCGATCGCGCGTTCGAAATGATCGAGGCGAAGAACGCATTCCTCGGGATGGTCAGCCACGAGTTGCGCACGCCGCTGCAGGCGATCTGCGGATCGGTCGAGATCCTCCTCGCGCGAGCGCAGTCGGACGCGAACCTGAAGACGATCCGGCGGCTGCAGAATTCCGCGCTGTCCCTCGAGGCGCTCGTCAAGGACCTGACCGACTACATCAAGCTGCGCTCGACGAAGCGCCTCACCGAGCGGGAAACCGTCGGCATCGCGTCGCTGCTCGCCGAGGTGCTCGACCCGCTGCGCGAGAAGATCGCGGCCAGGCGGATCACGGTCACGCAGCGAGTCGAGCCGCAGCAGCTTGCGATCCGTTCCGATCGCAAGCTGCTGCGTCAGGTGCTGTCGAACCTGATCGAGAACTCGGTCAAGTACACGCTCGGCGGCTCGATCGACGTGTCGATCACGCTCGCCGACGCGCCGGCCGGCCAGCAATTGAAGATCGCCGTGCGCGACACGGGCGCCGGCATCGCGAAACAGCACCTGTCGAAGATCTTCGAGCCGTTCTATCGCGCGAACGACGCGGTCGGGCTGCATGTGGACGGAATCGGCATGGGGCTCGCGGTCGTGCGCGAAATCGTGACGACGCTGCGTGGGCATGTGGACGTGCGCAGCACTGTGGGCGAAGGCAGCGAGTTCGTCGTGACGCTGCCGGCCGAAGTGCCCGGCATCGACACCGCCGGCAATGCGGCCGGCGACGCGCCCGCGCTGCCGCACGCGGCCGCGTACCGCGACCGGCGCGCGCTGGTGGTCGACGACGACGACAACGCACGCGAAACGCTCGGCGCGATGCTGTCGGCGCTCGGCATCGACGTCGATCTGTGCAGCACCGGGCAGGAAGGCGTCGCGCGCTTCGGTGCGAGCCGCTACGACATCGTCGTGCTCGATCTCGAGCTTCCGGACCTGAGCGGTTTCGACGTCGCACGGCGCATGCGCGCGGTGGCGCAACCCGACGACGACGGCCGGCATCCGGCGATCCTCGGTGTCAGTGCATATGAATCGGCTGCGCTGGGCGAAAACAAGCGGGTATTCGACGCATTCCTGCCGAAGCCCGTCCACCTGCGCGAACTCGGCGCGCTCGTCGACAAACTGCTCGCGTAAGCCCGCGATGCCGTGTGCGCACAGGCACCGCATTGCGAGCCGCGCGCGACGTCACCCGTCGAGACTCATTCGCCGATCAAATGCAGCACGATGTCGCGCCGGTGCGCGGCGCGGCGATGCTCGAACAGGTAGATGCCCTGCCACGTGCCGAGCACCATGCGCCCGTGCTCGACCGGGATCGACAGCTGTACCTGCGTGAGCGCCGTGCGCAGATGCGCGGGCATGTCGTCGGGCCCTTCGGTGTCGTGCTCGTAGCGCGTGGCGTCCTCCGGTGCGAGCGTCGCGAAGTAGCGTTCGAGATCGCGCTGCACCGATGGATCCGCATTCTCCTGGATCAGCAGCGACGCCGACGTATGGCGGCAGAACACCGTGAGCAGGCCGGTGCGGATCGCCTGCTGATCGACGAATGCGCGCACCTGCGGCGTGAATTCGACGAGGCCGCCGCCGCGCGTGTCGACGCCGATGTGCGTGAGGGCCTGTTGCATCTCGGCGACCTCAGGCGAGCGCGGCGAAGCCGTCGGCTTCGATCTGCTTCGCGTCGGCCGGACGCACGACGCGCGCGACCTCGACACCGTCGCGCAGGAACACGAGTGTCGGCCACAGCTTGACGCCGAACGAGCGGCCGAGCGGGCGGCCCGGGCCATCCTCGATCTTCAGGTGCCGCACCGCAGGATGCGCGGAGAACGACGCAGTGATCGCGGGCTGCGCGCCTGCGCAGATCCCGCACCAGTTCGCGCCGAATTCGATGACGGTTGCGCCGCCCAGTGCGTCGACTTCCGCGCGCGTCGGTGCATTGGCGGTGTAGCGTTGCTCGGTATCCATCAGGCCCTCGTGTGCGTTGGCGGAACGTGGCCGCGCCCGCGTGCGTGGTGCGGCGGTCGCGGCCTGCGATTTCCTACTCTAGCGGAAAAGCGCGCGTGATGCCGGCCTGCCCATTGCGGCGCCCACGCCGCCTGCGCCCCCTCCGGAATGACACGACAAGATTCGGAGCGCCGCGCCGCCGCGACAGGATCAGCATGCGGACTGATTCGTCACCGAGGGCACCCGCCATGAATGCGCCGCATTGCGTCACCGAACCGAACATCCTCTATTTCGGCACGCCCGTCGTGCTGGTCAGCACGCTGAACGAAAACGGCACGCCCAATCTCGCGCCGATCTCGTCCGCGTTCTGGCTCGGCTGGCGCGGCGTGATCGGCATCGCCGCCAGCTCGCAGACCACCCGCAACCTGCTGCGCACCGGCGAATGCGTGCTGAACCTGCCGTCGTCGGCGCAGGCGGACGCGGTCGACCGGATCGCGCGCACGACGGGCACGCATCCGGTGCCCGACGGGAAGCGGGCAAGAGGTTACGTATTCGAACCCGACAAGTTCGGCACGGCCGGGCTCACCGCAACCGCGTCGCAAACCGTCGCGCCGCCGCGCGCGCTCGAATGCCCGGTGCACATGGAAGCGGTCGTCGCGGCCGCGCACGGGATCGGCGACGAGGCGCCGGACCTGCGCGGCCACATCCGCGTGTTCGAGTTGCGCATCCAGCGTGTGCACGTGCATCCCGACCTGCTGATGGAAGGCCACGCGGACCGCATCGATCCGGACAAATGGTCGCCGCTGATCATGAGCTTCCAGAAGTTCTACGGGCTGGAGCCGCGGCAGGTGCATGCGTCGCGGCTAGCGGAGATTCCCGAGCGCGCGTATCGCAGCCCCGATATCGAGCGTTCGCGTGAAGCAGGCATGTTGACCGGCGCCGGAAGGTAACGAAGCACCCGGCGCAATGGCAGTAAACCCGGCGCGTCGTCGTGTCTCCACCGGCGGTATCGATGCGGCTGCGCCGACCCCGCACCGCCTCGTACTGCCGGCCCCGTGCATCGCCGTGCCGATCGTGCGGATCGACACCGCGAGCCTATCCCGCCTCGCGGCCCGCCATGCGTTCCATCCATTGCTCGAACGCGGACACCGCGGCATCGTCGGCACGATCGGCGTTCGTCACCAGCATGTAGTCGTCAGCACGCCATACGGGCGACGCGATCGGACACACGAGGCGCCCCTCGGCGAGATCGCGCCCGATCAGCGGCAGTGATGCCAGGGCCACGCCGAGCCCCTCGATGGCCGCGCCGAGCTGAAGATTCACATGATCGAATTCGACATGACGCGCGGCGCGCAGATCGGAAGCCCCCGCTTCCTGCAACCAGTGCGACCAGGCGGAGCGCGTCGTGGCCGAATGCAGCAGGGTGTGATGGCGCAGGTCGGCCACGCTCTGTATCGGATGCCGGCGCAGCAATGCGGGATTGCAGGCCGGCACGCGCAGGTCGGGCATCAACGGGCGCGATACGACGCCCGCGCCCTGCTCGGGACCGGAACGAACACCGATATCGAAAGCGTCGGCGACATAGCGCAACTTGCGCGATGTCGTCGACACCCTCACGTCGATGTCGGGGTAGCGCGAATGGAAATCGGCGAGCCGCGGCAGCAGCCAGCACAGCGCAAAGCTCATCGGCACATTCACCCGCACGACGCCCGATATCCGGTGCTTGAACGTGTCGTGGCGTAGCCGCCCCACCGCGGTACCGAGGCGCTCGAACACGTGGCTGACGTCATGCAGCAGCGCGGCCCCTTCGTCGGTCAGCACGACACCGCGCGGACGACGGTCGAACAACGGCAGGCCGAACCAGTCCTCCAGCAGCCGGATCTGCTTGCCTACGGCCCAGTGGGTGACATGCAGTTCCACCGCCGCCCCCGCGAAGCTGCCGTGCCGCGCGACCGCATCGAAAGCGCGCAGCGCATTGAGCGGGGGCAACTCGCCCCGGTGCTTCGCCGTGTCCTGGTTGTCGTTCATGACGTGACTTTTTCTCTCTGTTGACGCGATTTTAGTTCAATTGAAATGGCCGCTGCCTCAACCATAAAATTGACGCATCGAGCGTGAAAGCGATGCCACGAGCGGCTTCCACCGACCGCTCGCACGGAGCGAATGACGATGCGCCTGCCGGTTTTTTCCCCTCCCGCGACGCGGGAGACTGCGCCGCCCCGACGGCGCGTGCTGTGGCTGTCCTGCATTGCGCACGCAATGCACGATGGCTATACGGACATGATCTACGCGTTGCTACCCGTGTGGCAGTCGGAATTCGGGCTCGACTTTGCGGCCCTGGCGATCCTGCGCGGCATCTATGCCGGCACGATGGCGACGCTGCAGTTGTCTGCGGGGCGCCTCGCGCAACACCTGGGCAGCGGCACGACCCTCGCCTTCGGCACACTGCTCGCCGCGCTCGGTTATGCGCTCGCGGGCCTGTCGGGTGGCCTGCTCGGTCTGGGCGTGGCGCTGGCGATTTCGGGCGGCGGATCCAGCACGCAGCATCCGATCGCATCGGGCGCCGTCTCCCGCCTCTATGGACGCGACGCGAGAGGCCCGCTGAGCATCTACAACTTTGCCGGCGATCTGGGGAAATCCGCACTGCCGGCCGCCATTTCGCTGCTCGTGACCATGATGCCGTGGCGTCACGCGCTATGGATCGTCGCCGGATTGGGCTGCGTCGTGGCCGCCGTCATCGCGCTCTGGTTTCCCGCCGTGCCGCGTGGCGCCGGCAAGACGGCGGTCAAAGAACAAGCGTCCGCTCAACGCAGCGGCACCGGGGGAAGCGGATTCCCCACGCTGTTTTCCATCGGCGTGCTCGATACGGCGGTACGCATGGGACTGCTGACATTTCTGCCTTTCCTGCTCAAGGCAAAAGGTGTCTCGCCTCAACTGCTGGGAACGGCGCTTGCACTCGTTTTCACAGGCGGTGCGGCCGGCAAATTCATGTGTGGCTGGCTGGGCGCGCGTCTGGGTATGGTCAGGACGGTGCTGCTCACGGAGGGTGGTACAGCCGTGTGCATCGTCGCGGTGATGTATCTCCCTTTGGCACTTGCCATGGTGCTGCTGCCGATTCTGGGTATGATGCTCAACGGCACTTCGTCGGTGCTGTACGGAACCGTTCCGGAGATGTCCGCACCCGAGCGCACCGAGCGCGCATTCGCGATTTTCTACACAGGGACGATCGCATCCGGCGCGATATCGCCTGTTCTCTACGGTTTCCTGGGCGACAGGATCGGTGTGCATGGCGCCACGTATGCGACCGCGCTGACCGCCGTCGCGATTTTTCCGCTCGCCCTCGCACTGCGCCCGCATCTGGCGGATGACTGAACAGGATGAACACCATGACGAACGCTGACTACCCGACCGTCGCCCTCGTCGGTCCGGGCGCAATCGGAACGACCGTCGCCGCGGCCCTTCATGAAGCCGGCCGCACGCCGGTGATCTGCGGCCGCTCGGCGCACGAACAGTTGAAGCTGCGCTTCGACGGCGGCGAGATCGTCGTGCCCGGGCCCGTACTGACCGATCCGCACGCGGTCGAGGAAAAGTTCGATCTCGTGTTCGTTGCGGTCAAGTCGACGCAGATAGCGAGTGCGGCACCCTGGGTCTCCGCGCTATGCGATGCGAATACCGTCGTCTGCGTGCTGCAAAACGGCGTCGAGCAAAAAGCCGCGTTCGCACCGTATGCGGCCGGCGCCACGGTCGTGCCGTCGGTCGTCTGGTTTCCGGCGCAGCGCGAATCGGGCGCATCGGTGTGGCTGCGGGGCAAGCCTCGGCTCACCCTGCCCGATACGCCGGCGAGCAACGTGGTGGTGTCCGCTTTGCACGGCACGCGCTGCGCGCCGGAGGTGGCGGAGGATTTCATCTCGCTCGCCTGGCGCAAGCTCTTGCAGAACGCAGTGGCGGGACTCATGGTGCTGACCGGTCGCCGCGCCGGCATGTACGCGCGAAGCGACATCACCGAACTGTCGCTCGCCTACCTGCGGGAATGTCTCGAGGTCGCGCGGGCGGAGGGCGCGAAGCTGGGGGATGACGTGCCGCAGGAAATCGTCGATGGATTGCATGGCTTTCCGCCCGATTTAGGTACGTCCATCCTTGCCGACCGACAAGGCAACCATCCGCTCGAATGGGACTGCCGGAACGGCGTCGTGCAGCGCTACGGACGAACGCACGGCATTCCGACGCCGATCAGCGATCTGGTCGTTCCGCTTCTCGCTGCCGCCAGCGATGGGCCGGGCTAGTCGCAAGTAAACCCCAAGGGGATCGGATCGACGCGTGACTCACCGTCTCACCGTTCATGAAATTCGGCCGCAGGTCACCGGCTCGCGCCGCACTGTTTCTCGTCAGCAGCGACGGGCGTTTCGTCAACGGCGTGAACCTGAGTGTCGACGACGGGAGGTCGCCGCGATGACCTCCCGCCAGGACGCTCACTCCGCCGCCCGGTGATACATCGCAACGTAGCGAGCCCGTGCAATCACTTTTCCGTGCATCTGATATGCCACGAGGGCCGGGCTCGACGTGGCGTTCACGTCGATACTTGGAACAGAGAGCGCCGATGCCGTAACGATGTATCGGTGCGACTCCCCCTGAGGCGGGCAAGGCCCACCGTATTTCGCCGCGCCGAAGTCGGTCAGCGTTTCGATGGCCCCCGCAGGCATCCGCTTCGGATCGCCGGAGGCGCCCTTTTCGATCGACGTGTCGGATGCCGGAATATTGACGACGCCCCAATGCATCCAGCCCAGTCCGCCCGTCGGGGCGTCGGGGTCGTGAATGGTCACGACGACGCTCTTCGTTCCGTGAGGAAGATGGGACCACGAAATGCGTGGCGAGACGTTTCCGCCGTGGCAGCCAAATCCGCCGTAGACCTGTTCGTTCTCGAACCGGCCATGGTTCAGGTCATCGACTTTGACGGAGAACGTTCCCGCGACAGCGATGGTCGGCACGATCGACAAGAGCATCGCGGAGCAGAGGGTCGATCGCGGCAAGAAATTGAATGTCATGGTTGCTCCGTTGAAAAGAACGGCGTTTCCGCAGCAGGCAAGAACGATCCAGCCGGACGAAGCGGACGGGTTGCCGGTTTCGTTGCGGCAGATACGTTGGGTTGGAACATGAAACAAGCGTTGTACAACCCGCGCTCAAACAAATTGTAGATTTGGATTCCCGACGTCAGTAGCGTCGCCAACGCGTTCACCGTGTTGTCTTGATGGCAACAATTGACGACCGGCATGTCTTGAAATTGCGATCGCGACTGTCACGCTGAAGCGGCGGCGGCACGAGAAGCAGGCATGCCAAACCGGCCGACTGCACGTCGCGGAGCATTCCCGCGTGCCCGCAATCGGCCGCCGCGCGCGCCTACGATCGGACGATCAGACTCCGTGCAGATCGCCCGGTTGCATCGAAAAGTGCATCGCGGCGAATCAGATAACATACAGGCCGCCACCTTTCCACGATCAAACCGACGGAGTGTTTTCAGTGATTCAACCGACCCCTGTATTCAAGGACAATCTCGCGCAATTGCCGGCCATCGACGGCATCGCGCGCATCGATCTCGTCGACGCGAACGGCGACGTGGTCGCCACCATCGAGAACCAGCCGGGCAAGCAGGGCTCGCTCGCGGTATACAACTATCTGCAGCAGGCATTCGGCACGCTCGACGCGAAAGCGGCCGAGCACGGCCTCGCCGTGTTCGCCGAACATACGGCCGACGCACGCAACCGCCCGGGCGCGCACCCGAACGTCGATCGTCTGCTGGCGATCGTCGACGGCGGCGAAGCGCTGCGCATCGACGTCGTCGCGAAGGGCTGAGCAAGCGGCGGAGCGACGATACCGGGCATCAAGGCGCGGTACGTTCCTGCATCTCGTCGACCGACGGAGGTGTGTGCGGCATCGTCGTTCCGACTGTAGCGCCGCGCCCGGTCTTGCCGGCTTGCCGCGCTGATGTCGCCAAGGACACATCTCTTTCGTCGAGCCCATGCCACGGCCTGCTGCTTGTCGGCATGCTCGATGAAAGGCGCAACCCCACCCATGTCTCGACGCACGCACGCGCTCGCATTTGCACATGCAATAACGGCGCTGCGCACGGGTCATCGTCATCGCGAATCGCTACTCCGATTCAGTCTCCCGGGAAGATCGCTCGCGATACCGGCGCCGAATCGCCCCGCCATCCCTCCTGGGCGGCAAATTCCTTGCAACACATCACATAGCGCCTGCCGCTGAAGCCGCATGCCGTCCCGGCATCGCGAGATGCTGCCGCCGAGCCCCTGCCAGGCAAGGTACAGATGGGTGATGGCCAGTCTTCCTGCTCGTCGCAGAAATAGCGTGGTCGCCCAAGCGAAATATCCGTGGCCCCGGATCGCAGGTCGTCAACACCATTGCTTCCGAAACGACGAGCGCGTAGCCGTCGATTTGATCCATACGGTTCCGGACTGGCGGCACGAGCAACGAGATCACGGCCACGAGGAAGCGCACGGGGCTAGCCGGGCAGTGCTCCCCCGGGGTTGTGCATGACCGGAGGTGGCGCCCCGTGCTGAGGTCGCGCCAACGTCACCATCAAGAAATTCTTGATCCCGTGTCGCCTCTGCCCGAGGCAGCTCAACGCCGCGGATTGCAGATGCCACACGCACGCGTCGACGCGTCCGCCGGCGAGGATGCGTTGTACGCGTCAAATCGATCGAGGCGGGATTCGCGAGTATCTCATTCAACCGGATACGCAACCAGATCGCGTCCATCTCGAATTCACGGACAAAAAACACCGCCCACTTGAATAGGGCTTTATAAAAACAAGTAAAAAGCCTGCGAAAGATGATTTTTCCTCTTCGCCCGACATAAATTTCGGAAAACTCCATCGACGAATTCAAGCCAGTCATATATTCCGGAATACGTCGCCACCGATCGCCCGCCCGTCCTGCCCGTCCTGCCTACCATCTCCGGCATTCGACCGTCTCAATGTCAAATCCCTCTGACAATTAAAGAAATCCCCACCAAACCACCCCCAAAAAATCTTTTTCGTACTTGTACTACGAAATAGTAATACAACTTCGGACACATCCAATTCAAATAAACACCCCCCCAACAGTACCATTGCACCAACTCTTCCAAAGAGTTAACACCCTTCCTTTAAATCACGTTGAAACGGAAACATCATGGCTCTCAACAAAAATATTCTCGCTATCGCCGCGGCAGCGGCCACGTTCGCGGCAGCGGGTTCGGCTATGGCCGCCGACGGCACCATCAACTTCACCGGCGCGATCACGACGGCATCGTGCTCGCTGACGGGCGGCGCAGGCGCCAACGTGTCGCCCGGCGCCGGCGGTCAGAGCATCGCAGTCAACCTCGGCACGGTGAGCGCGGATTCGATCGGCAACACCGTTGGCGGCGGCGTCGCCGCAGGCACGCAGATCAACCTGAACCTCGACTGCGGCAACACCGGCACCGGCCTGACCACGGTCAAGATGAAGTTCGATCCGGCCACGGGTACGGGCCTCGACGGCAAGAACAACAAGCTGCTGAAGGTCTCGGGTGACGCGGAAGGCGTCGGCATCGGTCTGTACGACAGCAACAACAAGTTGCTGAACCTGGCTGCCAACGAAACGTTCGACGCCCCGCTCGTGAAGGGCGGCCCGGACGACGCGCCGACCTACACCGCCGCGCTGAATCTGCGTGCCGGCTATGTCGCGAACGGCGCAGCAATCAAGGCCGGTGTGGCAAACGGCACGCTGCCGTTCACGCTGACCTACGAGTAAGCACCTCTTCGGGCGACGCGACGGGTCACGGTCCCGTCGCCCTTCTCACTTTTCAATTCCATCATGAAACGATCACTCATTGCCGGGCTGGTCGCGGCCAGCTCGCTATTACCCTATTCCGGCGCATCGTTCGCCGGCATCTCGTTGAATGGCACGCGCGTCGTTTACACGGCGCAGAGCAAGGAAGCGTCCGTTCTCGTCAGGAACCCGTCGAAGCAAGACGTGATGATTCAGTCATGGCTGGAATCGGACGACCAGAAAAGCGATCTGCCGTTCGCGATTACGCCTTCGCTGAGTCGCCTTGGCGCCGAAAAGCAGCAAACGCTTCGGATCTTCTACGCCGGCCAGGGTTTGCCGACTGACCGCGAATCCGTGTTCTGGCTCAGCGTGCAGGAAATTCCGCAGAAATCGGATGGCGATAACACGCTGCAAGTCGCGGTGCGCCAGCGCATCAAGCTGTTCTATCGGCCGGCCAACCTCGCCAGCAAGCCCGAGGATGCCGCCAAGCAACTGCAATGGCGCTGGCGCGCGGCGGGTGGCAAGTACGGCATGGAGGTCGTCAACGCCTCCCCATATTACGTATCGCTGGTCAGGGCAACGCTCAATAGCGGCGCGCAAACGCATTCGATCAATACGGAAATGATTCCGCCGCAGTCGACCCGTCAACTCAGCGTCAAGAACTACAACGGCCAATCGCTTGCACCAGGCGCCAAGGTCAACTTCGAGTCGATCAACGACTTCGGCGCGACCGAAGAGAACAACGCAACAGTCTCCAACTGACAACGCATTCCGTCAGCTTCAGCTTCGAGTCGCTCGATATAAATTCGCATTACTAATTTACTGGAGGCGCGCATTCCTGAAATCAGGGCAGGTAGGAACGGCACGCGATCAAGGTCAAGGCATGGATACCACTGAAAAGAAAATCGATTTGCGGGTAGCGGCATGCCAGGGAGCTACCTGTCTGGTGGCGCTGGGAAGTCTCGTTGCGGCAACGACCGTTCAGGCGGCAGAGTTCAACGAACTCTTCCTCAAGAAAGGGGACGCACCTGTCGAGCTCAAATACCTCGAACAGGGTAGTTCCGTACCGCCCGGCACGTACGACGTCGACGTGTCGCTGAACCAGCAGCCCGGCAAGCGCGAATCGATCGTCTTTCAGGCGAACGGCGGCGAGGTCAAGCCCGTCATCACACTCGGCCTGCTCAAGGCGCTCGGCGTGGACTCGCAGCGGCTCGAGCGGGAAAACAGGATTCCGGCCGGCCTGCAAGACGACGCGGTGCTGAATCTCGCGGAGATCGTCGACGGCGCGTCGGCGGATTTCGACGTCGGCACGTTGTCGCTGAACATCAGCATGCCGCAGGCCTACGTGCCGGGCCGGTCGCGCGGCTACGTGGATCCGTCGAAGTGGGACGACGGCGTAGTAGCGGCCTACAGCAACTATCAGGCCAATTTCAGCCATGACTCCGACTCCGGTTACAACAGCTCCTACTATTACCTCGGCCTGCGCAACGGCTTCAACGTCGGCGGCTGGCGGCTCAGGAACGAATCGGCGCTAACCGGGCGCCGCGGCGCGAAGTCGCAGTTCACGTCGAACCGTACCTACGTGCAGCGCGACCTGCGCGGTATCAGAGGCACGCTGTCGGCAGGCGAACTGTATTCGGCCAGCGAAATCTTCGACAGTTTCCGCTTCGTCGGCGTGCAGGTCGGCTCGGACACCGGCATGCTGCCGGACGATGAGGTCGGTTTCGCGCCGGTCGTGCGCGGCATCGCGCAAACCAACGCGGTCGTCGAGGTGCGTCAGAACGGCTACGTGATCTACTCGACCACGGTCACGCCCGGCGCATTCGAGCTGAAGGACATCTATCCGAGCGGCTCCAACGGCGATCTCGAAATCTCTATCACCGAATCCGACGGCAGCGTCCGGCGTTATACGCAGCCCTATTCGTTCCTGCCCGTGATGATCCGGCGCGGCTCGGTTCGCTATTCGTTTTCCGCAGGGCAGTATCGCGGGGTCGGCGAAGTCCGCCCGAAGTTCGCGCAGGGCACGGTGGTGTATGGCCTGTCCGACAACTTCACCGGCTACGGCGGCCTGATCGGCGCACAGAACTATGCCGCGATCGCGCTCGGCGTCGGCTTCAACTCGCGGCTCGGCGGCATTTCGTTCGACATCACGCATAGCCAGTCGAACGCGCCGGGCCGAAAAGCGAACGGGCAGAGCTTCCGGTTCCTGTACTCGAAGACGCTGGCGGCCACCGACACCACGTTCACGATGGTCGGCTATCGGTATTCGACCGACGGCTTCCGTACGCTGAGCCAGCACGTCGACGACATGAGCAACCGGCAAGGCGACGGCGTGCGACGCCAGAAGAGCCGTGTCGACCTGAACATCAACCAGTCGCTCGGTCGCAACGGGTCGGTCTACGCGAGCGTCGGCGAAACGAGCTACTGGAACCGCGGCGGCACGAGCCGCAACATCCAGCTCGGCTACAGCGGCTCGCTGAAGAACCTCAGCTACAGCGTCGCGCTCGCGCGCACGCAGGACACGGGGCCGTTCGGGCGCACCGACAACCAGATTTCGGCGACGGTCTGCATTCCGTTCGGCAGCAGCGCACGCGCGCATCGCGCGTACTCGAACGTCACGGCGTCGACGCGCGGCGACGTGAGCGTCCAGGCAGGCGTATCGGGCTTCCTGAACGACAGGAACACGGTCAACTATTCGGTACAGGGCGACTACCAGAAGGGCAACGGCGGCTCCGGCGGCGTGGGTCTCGGCTGGGATACGCCGATGGCGAAACTGACGTCGAACTACACCCAGTCCGGCCACGGCAAGCACGTCGACGTCGGCGCAACCGGGTCGATCGTCGCGCATCGCGGCGGCGTCACGCTCGGCCAGCCGGTCGGCGAGACGTTCGCGATCGTCGAGGTGCCCGGCGTGAAGGGCGCACGCTTCGCTTCGTCGTCGACGGTCAGCACCGATCGTCGCGGTTATGCGGTGCTGCCTTACGCGCAGCCGTACCGGTACAACTGGCTCAACATCGACACGGAAAGCCTCGGCAACGACACCGAGATCACCGAGAACGCAAAAACGATCGTACCGACGCGCGGCGCAATCGTGAAAGCACGCTTCGCCGCGGAAACGGGCCGCCGCATCCAGTTCGACGTGACGACGACCGACGGCAAGAAGGTGCCGCTCGGCGCAACCGCTTACGACCAGAACGACAAGGTGCTCGGCATGGTCGACAACGCATCGCGCGTGCTCGTTTTCGGCGTGAAGGATCAGGGGCGCCTGTCGATTCGCTGGAGCGAAGGCTCGTGTGAAGGCAATTACGCGCTGCCGCAGCAGAACAAGGCGCTCATGTACGAGCGTGTTGCGATGAGCTGCCGCATGGCCGGCCGGTAACGCGAAGCGGTGATCGTGCACAGATGCTCGGTACATCCTGCAAGCCCGGCGCACACGACAACGAACACTTGAAAGGTATACGAATGCGCAACACGATCTTCTCTGTCATTTTGTTTGGCGCTGCGATCTCGCCGGCCCTTGCCATGTCGGCCTCGGATTGCGAGTGGGGGAACGGAACATCTCTCGCGGGTAATATCGCTATGTACTACGTTAACGGTTACTCCACCCCCGAATTCAATCCATCGGTTCCAATCGGCACCGTACTCGATTCGAGAACAGTCTCCGCATCGGGACTAAGCAATACTCTTTCTTGTAGCCAGATCGCCGATACCCTACTCCACGGACGATTATTCGGAACAGCAGAACCCGTATATAACACTTATCCGACTACCATTCCTGGTGTTGGGGTGCGCATTCGCTTTTCGAATAACAAAAATTGGCTCCCATTCACTGTCAACTGGGGTACATCGATGATCAATATAAGCACCTCATCCTTGATCATCGAATTCGTCAAGGTCGGCCCGATCACTGCAGCGGGAACGTTGAAGGGCGAACTCGCTGGAAGTTATGTGAATGGAACGATTCAATACAGGTCGATCCGCATCCAGGGCGGGATCGAGATCAAGCCGAAGGTGCCGACCTGTTCAGTCGCGACCAAGCAGATCGCCGTCAAGATGAGTCCGACCGGCAACGACTTTTCGTCGAAAGACTTCAGCGGCGTCGGTAGCACTACTCCCGAGCGCGACTTCAGCATTCAGTTGAATTGCACGGGCGGTGACCTAGGCACATCGACCAACGCATACGTGACGCTGACCGACAACTCCAATTCAGGCAACCGCTCGAATCGGCTGTCGCTCACACCGAACTCCGAGGCATCGGGTGTCGCAGTCCAGATTCTGAGAAACGGGTCTCCGCTGAATTTTGGTCCGGATTCCAGCGACGCGTCGAACCCCAATCAGTGGAAAGCCGGAAACATTCCGCAAGGACAGGGGGTATTCACGATTCCGTTGACCGCGCGCTATATCCAGACCGGCACGTTGAAGGGCGGGACGGCAAATGCGGTTGCGACGTTCACGATGAGCTATCAATAGCGGGAAGGCAGCGAACGGCGTGCATGGTGCATGGCACCTGGCTGGGCAGGATCGCTCGAAGCGAGCGTTCGATCGCATCCCGCCTGCCGGTTCGCTCATCGCGCCCTCTGCACGGCCAGTCAGCTCAACGCCCGTTCATGCCGCAAACGGCCTGGGTGTGGCTTGCGCTTCGCAGCACCGCTCGATACACGGCGCAACAGCAAACAACAACAACTGGCCCCTCCAGGAATCCCGGCTACCTCATAACCCGTGGAGCCGCACGCGCACACGTGCCCCGCCGGCCAACGTCCGCTCGTCGCACTCGACACGACCGATCATCCGCTGTCGATTGACCTCCACAACGAGATGCCCGCCGAACGCGCGCAGGCGCTGTTCGAGAAGGTGCTGCATCAGGACAGATCGGCGCACTGACGTCGCCGTCTCGCGCATCGCGCGCCACCGAACCGGGCGTACGCGTGCCCCATCGTGACACCGGCGCGGAAACCCGCGATCATCGCGGTTGCCTGTTCTTTCCTGGAGACCATCCACATGCCTCGCATGACTGTCCAGCTATTTGCCCGCCACGTCGCATCGATCGCGGCATTTGCATGCGTGGCGCTCGGCGGCGCTGCGTCGGCCGAGACGCTGCGGACGGCCTCCGATATCGTCGGCGCGTCGCTGGTGCCGCTTGGCGCGCTGCCGCACTCGCCGGAAAACGGCACGCTCGATGCGTTTTGCGCGCGATATCGTGCGAAGACCACCACCGAGGCCGGCCGCGACGTCGCGAGGCTCGGCTGGATCGTGACGTCGGAAGCGCCGCTCGGCCGCTACACGGTCGTCACGTTCGCGAGCGGGTTCAAGCCGGGGACGAGCGCGATCTGTTTTGCGCGCAACGCAAACATCGGCGTCTTCGACGGCACGACGCTCGTCGCGCTCGGCTACACGGCACGCGCGGCCGGCTGGCAACTCGGCTCGGTCGAGTCGCTGGAAAGCGGTGCGCTGCTCGTCTGGGGCGGCGATGGTCCGTCGGCGCCCGTCGGCGAGCTGCGCGAAGAGCATGGCGGCTTGCGGCTGACCGCGGTCGCCGCGGAGCGCACTTATTGTCACGGCCGTGCGGTCGTGCCCAATGTGTACGGCAAACCACTCGACAAGGCGCGCAAGATCCTGATCTCGCACGGCTGGCAGCCGCTGCGGCCGCACGAGAAGCCGGACCCGCTGGACGGCGCGGCGACGCTCGCGAAGCACGGGATCATCGAAGCCGAAGCGTGCTCGGGCACCGGCATGGGGTATTGCGCGCTGCGATACCGGAGCGCGGCCGGCGTGCTCGGCGTGACGACGGCCGGCGGCGAGCCGGACACGCCGTCGGCGAATACCGTGATCGATTATCAGGTGGCGTGCCGAAAGCAGTAAACGTCACGGAGCGGTGCGTCGGTGCGTGTGTTTGATTCACGCGAGACGGCGCGGGATACCTGCGTCGTTGCATCGAAATCGGAGCAAATCCGTTGCCGGGCGGCTGCGCCGGCACGTCGAATCATCGGCCTTTCGGGCGATTGACCCGCACCGCCCCCCCTCTTAAACTGACCTCCCTTTCACGCCTCCCCGGCACAAAAGGACTTCCATGATCGACCTATCCACGCTCGCGCTGTTCTCCGGCGCGTGTCTCGCGCTGACCGCCACGCCCGGCCCCGACATGCTGCTGATCGCGTCCCGCAGCGTGAGCCAGGGGCGGCGCGCGGGGTTCGCCACGCTCGCGGGCATTCAGGCCGGCACCTACTGCCACGCACTCGCGGCCGCGCTGGGCTTGTCGCAGCTCTTCGTCGCAGTGCCGATCGCGTATGACGCCGTGCGCTTCGCAGGCGCCGCGTATTTGCTGTATCTCGCATGGAAGACGTTCCGTTCGGATGCGACCGCGCTGTCGCCCGTCGCGTCGCCACGCCGCCACTCGACCGCGACGATCTTCCGCCAGGGCCTGACGACGAACCTGCTGAACCCGAAGATGGCGCTGTTCGTGCTCGCGCTGTTTCCGCAGTTCGTGCACCCCGAGCACGGTTCGATCGCCGTGCAGATTCTCGTGCTCGCGACGGTGCTGAACCTGATCGGACTCGCCGTGAACGGCGCGGTCATTCTTTCCGCGAGCCGGCTGAGCCAGCGGATCGGCGCGCGCCGCCGGCCGTCGAAGCTGCCTCAGTATCTGCTTGGGTCGGTATTCGTCGGATTGGCGGCACGGCTTGCGGTGGCGGGGCGGCAGTAGTCGTAACCGCTGCCCGATTCAGGTGCCACCCGAACGGCCACGTTCTGGCTAATTCTCGACACACCCGCGTGTATCCGCCACCACCCGCAACGCGTCGCTCTCGAGCAAGCTCGCCGGCGTCACGGTGCGACGCCGCCACGGAATCCGGCCGAAATACCAGATCCTCCAGAAACCGAGCGGATGATCGGGATTCCGGCGCAGCAGCATGTCGAGGGTCTCGACGTCGCCGAGCACGATCCGCGTCGCATCGCGCACGACTTCGCGCACGAACCGCGAGCAGAACTGCCGGCGCGACGCGAGATTGAAACCCGTGTCGTACACCACACCGGTCCGGCGCATCGCCGCGTCGACAAGCCGCCGCCGCTGCTCTGCATCGAGCGGCTGCTTCAGCCGCGCGATCACGCATGCGCCGCGATCGGAGCGCGCGAGAAACCGCGACATCGTCGTCACGCGCGATAGCGGGAACGTGCTCTCGGCAACGAGCGGTTCCCCGTCGCGCTCGCCGACGACAATGCCCACGTGATTCGTCCATGAACGCGTCGCGTTCGCCACTTCGAGAAACGGCCGCACGGTCACGCGGATGAAGACGATGTCGCCGATCTCGGGCTCGGCCGGCAACGACCGTTCGTTGCGACGAGAAGCGCCGACGGAGAAGAAACGCCGCCAGTCCGCGCCGGGCGAGCGGATCATGAGCGGCTGGCAGCCGGTGTCGACAACCATACTGACCTCGCGCGAGTGATGATGGCGCGAGCATGTCAGCAGCGGCCGGGCGCCGCATCCGCTTCTTGCGCGAGGCCAGGTATTCGCGCCGCCCGGTGGCGGATTTCGATACCGGCGTGAATCAGCGCGCGGGCGCGGCTGCCTTCAGCGCGTCGCGCCCAGCGCCACGCGCAGCCGCTCCATCAATTGCGTGTAGTGGCGCAGCACGTCGTCCCTCGGCACGACATTCGCCGTCGCGAAACGGTCGGACCACGCTGGTTTCCACTCATACGAGCCGTGCACGCTGCGGTCCCCATCGGGCGCCTGGATCAGCGAGCGGATCCGCGCATCGCGGCCCGGGCCCGTATGCATGTCGAACAGCGCATGGATATACGTGTGATACGCGTCGTACACGTCGTCGTCGAACAGGTAGCGGTAGATGTGGAACGTACGGTCGAGCTCGCGCTTCGCGCGGATCACGTCGTCCGGCGAGATGTCCTTCCAGTAGCCGATCCACGTGTAGAAGCACAGCAGCGCATTGAGCTGCGGCGCGACCGCGTCGTACAACGCGAGCCGCTTCTCGATCAATCGCTGGTTGGTCCATTGCACCAGTTCAAGGCGCTTCAGCCGGCGCGCGACGAGCCAGCCGAGACACGCGACCGACAACGGCGTCAGCACGCCCAGCACGAGCTTGACGATTTCCAGCGAATTCCACGGATTGTTGATTGGCTGCATGAATGGCCCGACAAGAAGAAACGCATCCGCGCCGGCGCATGTCCCGGCGCGCAGCGCCGCCCGCCCATTTGCGTCGACATTGACCGTTAGTTGCTTGCGCATCGAACGTCGCGCGACAACACGGGCGACATGCCCGAAGCGGCGCGATGCGTCAGTCTATCGGGCGATTGTCACCGAGCCGTGACCGTTCGTCGACCCGTCGTCGTGAGTCGCCGCGCCCGCGTCGCGTTACGTCGGCAGCGCCGACGTCAGCTTGACCTTCTGCATCGGAATGTCCGTCTTCACGCTCAGCACGCCCGGGATGCGCGTGAGGGTTTCCATCTGGAAGCGCCGGTAGTCGTCGATATCGGCCGCGACGACGCGCAGCAGGAAATCGCAGTCGCCCGCCATCAGGTGGCATTCGACGACTTCCGGCATCTGCTGGACGGCGTCGGCGAAGCGGTTCACCGATTCCGCGTCCTGCCCCTTCAGCCACACGCGCGTGAAGATCGTCAGGCCCTTGCCGACTTTCGCGGGATTCAGCACGGCCACGTATTTCTCGATCACGCCGGCTTCCTCGAGGAGCCGCACGCGCCGCAGGCACGGCGACGGCGACAGTCCGACCTCGTGCGCTAGCTCCACGTTCTGCATGCGGCCGTCGCGCTGGAGCGCGCTCAGGATCCGGCGGTCGATGGCGTCAAGTTTCATTTGGTATCCGATTCCAAGAAATTCCCAAATCGTTCGTTCGATGCCAAATTCTCCGAAAATCATGGCCACAACGCAACCCGATTCGAGTCAAAAAAGCAGACAATTCCTCCCCCGAAGGAGGAGTAATGAGCAGTAGCGTTTCAACGTCGTCAGGGCTTCGCGACAAGCCCGCCTATGTCGCCGAGATGGGTCGCGGATTGCGCGCGGCGCTGCCCGTCATGCTGGGTTTCGTGCCGTTCGCGCTCGTGCTGGGCGCGCAGGCCGCGCAGAAAGGGCTGAGCCTGTTCGAAGTGCCGATGATGACCGGCATGAACTTCGGCGGCGGCTCGGAATTCGCGGCGATCCATCTGTGGACGTCGCCGCCGCACATCGCGCTGATCGTCGCGATGTCGTTCCTCGTGAATTCGCGCCACATCCTGATGGGCGCTGCATTCGAGCCGTATATCCGCCGCCTGCCCCGCCGCCGCGCGTTCTTCGCCCTGTTCTTCATGTGCGACGAAAGCTGGGCGATGTCGCTCGCCGACGCCCGGGCGCGCTCGGCCACCCACATCAGCGTGCCCTATTACGCGGGCATCTGCGTGGGGCTCTACCTGACATGGATCTCGATGACCACGCTCGGCGCGGCGGTCGGCCCGACGATCGGCAACGTCGAGCAGTACGGCTTCGACATGGCGTTCACGGCCGTCTTCCTGGTGCTGCTGCGCGGGATGTGGAAAGGAATGCGCGCGAGCCGCCCGTGGTTCGTGAGCCTCGTCGTCGCGGCGGCCACGCACCTGGCCGTGCCCGGCGCATGGTACGTCGCGGCGGGCGCCTGCGCGGGGCTGATCGCCGCGCTGCTGTGGGAGCCGCGCGATGCCTGATTTCCCGGATGTCAGCACGGTCGCGACGATCGTGCTGATGGCGTCGACGACTTACCTGTCGCGCATCCTCGGCTACGTGCTGCTGCGCAATCGCACGCTGAGCCCGCGCATGGCATCGGTGATGGAGAACGTGCCCGGCTGCGTGCTGATCTCGGTGATCGCGCCGGCCTTCGTGTCGACGCGCCCGGCCGACCTGCTCGCGCTGGCCATTACGCTGATCGCGGCGACACGCCTGTCGATCCTGCCGACCGTCATCGTCGGCGTCGTGTCGGCCGGCCTGCTGCGGTACCTGCTCGGATAAACGCGGGTAACGCGGGTAACGCGGATCCGACCCGCCGCGTGGGCGGTCTGTCGAACCCGAGAACGGGCGCGCAATGCGCCCGTTTTCGCATGCGCGCACGGTGCAAGGCGCCGCGTGGCACGCAGGCGTCGCGACGGGATGCTAGCCTTGCGGGTGTACCCGCGATGCCTTCTCCCCTCATTGCCTACCTGCGAGGATCGTCCCGATGCAAGAAACCCGCCCGCTGTTCGATCGTGTCCTGCTCACCAACGACGACGGATTCGACGCCCCCGGCCTTGAAGTGCTCGAACAGGTCGCCACGCAACTGGCGCGCGAAGTGTGGATCGTCGCGCCGGCGGAAGACCAGAGCGGCACGTCGCATTCGCTGAGCCTGCACGAACCGCTGCGCGTGCATCGCAAGGGCGAGCGCCGCTTCGCGGTGCGCGGCACGCCCGGTGACTGCGTCGCGATCGCGATCAGCCACCTGATGAAGGATGCGCGGCCCGACGTCGTGTTGTCCGGCGTGAATCGCGGCGCGAACCTCGGCACCGAAACGGTGTTCTCCGGCACGGTCGGTGCCGCGATGACGAGCATGCTGGTCGGCGTGCCGGCCATCGCGCTGAGCCAGGCCTTCACCGATCGCAATGCGGTGCCGTGGGGCACCGCGCTTGCGCTCGCGCCGGACGTCATTCGCCGGCTCGTCGCCGCCGGCTGGGACAGCGACGCGTGCCTCAACGTGAATTTCCCGGCACGGCCGGCCGACGACGTGCGCGGCCTGAAGGTGACGAACCAGGGGGCCGGTACGCTGCAGGGCGTCGAGATCGTGTCGGGCCGCGATCCGCGCGAGATCGACTATCACTGGCTGAAGCTGGCCCGCGCGCCGCGCGAGGACGACCCAGATTCGGAAACGGTCGCACTCGGCGAAGGGTATGTCGCCGTCACGCCGCTGAAGTTCGAGCGCACGCACGACCAGGCGCTCGCGCAACTGCGGTCGCGGCTCGGCTGATCCGCGTACGCGGGCAGGAAAGCGGTCGCGGCAATCGCGTGCATGATTCTCGCGCGCGGCTGTCCGGCCGCGACATTGCATCACGACATCACCGCATCGCCACAACACCGCGACGCTGTATCCCCACATCACTTGCATCACTGCATCACCGCATCACCGCATCACCGCATCACCGCACCACCGCATCACCGCATCACCGCATCACCGCATCACCGCATCGCCGCATCACCGCATCGCCGCATCGCCGCATCGCCGCATCACCGCATCGCCGCATCACCGCATCACCGCATCACGTCAGGTTCATCCCCCCGTCGAGCATCACGATCTCGCCCGTCACGTAATCGGACGCGACGAGCATCGCGACCGTCTGCGCGATGTCATCCGGCGCCGCCGCCCGCCGCATCGGCGCGCGCTCGCGCCAGAGCTGCTGCGCGTCCGTCCAGTCGGCCGTGAGCGGCGTATCGACGAGCCCCGGCGCGACCGCATTGACGCGAATCGCCGGCGCGAGCGTGCGGGCGAGCAGCCGCGTCGTGTGATTGAGCGCCGCCTTCGCCGCCGCATAGGGAATCGACGCGCCCTTCGGCCGCACGCCCGCATGCGAACTGACGTTCACGACGCACCCGGCCCGCCCGTGCGACGCCGCCTCGCGCAGCGCGGCCTCCGCTTCGGCGACGAGCCGGAATGGCGCGATCACGTTGATCTCGTGCATCTCGCGCCACACGTCGGGCGTCGCCGCGGCAAGGTCGTCATGCGGAATCACGCGGCTGACGCCCGCATTGTTGACGAGGACGTCGAGCCGCCCGTGCACGGCCAGTGCGTCGTGGATCAGCCGCACGCGTTCGGCATCGTCGGCGAGATCGGCCTGCACGTAGGCCGCGCCGAGTTCGCGCGCCATTGCGCGCCCCACGTCCGCCGAACTGCGCGAATGCAGGATCACCGCATAACCGTCCGCCGCCAGGCGGCGCGCGATCGCCGCGCCGATTCCCGACGTCGATCCGGTGACGAGCGCGACCGGCCGATGCAGCCGCGACGCGCGCGGCTCGGCGAGGGTTTCGGTTTCAGGTTCCGTTTCGGGAATCGGGGCAGAAATCGGCGGAAGCGGCGCGTCCATGTCGGGGAACCCTGTCAGTGGCGTTCCCGCATCATAAGCGCGACGACGTCTCCCAGACGCGAAAGTCACCGCGGCCACCGCGAGGAGCGTTCCGGCGAAGCCGAATCGGTCGGCCATCCAGCCGGCCGGCAACGCGCGGATCGCACAGCCGAGATCGCATCAGAACCGATACACGCTCGGCGAGCGAGCGCGCCCGCCAGCCTGGCCCGGCCGCATCGGACGCATCGGACACGGCGGCAATCAGGCCCGGACAGACCATCGCCGTGCCGAGACCGGGCAACACGCTCGCCACGAGCCGCCAGCGCAACCGCCCCGTCAGCGCGGCCGGCGCACGCCCGGCCGCCCGCACCCGCATCCCGGCGACGATCAGCCCCTTGCTGCCCCAGCAGTCGCGCAGCGGCCCGGTGACGATCCGGCAACTGCCCCACACAGCCGGATAAGACGGCCACAAGGATGCCGATCCGCTCGAAACCGGCGCCGCCGGATGAAGCCAATCGGCCCGCGTCGAGGCGGGCCGCTTGCTGTTGCCTGCTGCTACTTCCCTGCCAACGCCAGCGAAGGTGCGAGCGCGCTGTTCGGATCCTGACCGTTCCACTGGCTGACCCAACCATCGTTCGGCGTCGCCCCCATCACGAAATCGAGCGTGCCGCCGGCCTTCATCTCGTCGTACGTGATGTACGGCCGATGCAGCGGCACGCCGTTCAGGCTCACCGACTGCACATAGCGATTGACCGACGACGGCGCACCGCCGCCGGCCGTGTGCGCCGTCACGGTGAAGCGCCGCGACTTGCCGAACTTCAGCGCACCGCCGTCCCCGCCGCCCGATGCAACCGGGATGTCGATCGTCGCTTCCTCGAACAGCGGCGTGCCAAGGTAGAACACGCCGCCCACCGGATTCAGCGAATAGATGCCGAGCGCGGACAGCACGTACCACGCGGACAGCTGCCCGCAGTCGTCGTTGCCGGGAATGGCCGAATCGCGCACGCGGCGCGGGTCGGCCAGCGCGGCCTTCAGGCTGTCGCCGCTCAGCAACGCGCGATCGCCGGCCGTCAACGTCAGCGAGTACATATCGTCCATCACCGTGCGCACGCGGTCCTGTGTCTTCGACGGCATGCCCGCGACGTCGTACAGGTACGGCAGATGGTTCGCCGGCTCGTTCCCGGCGAAGAACTGGCCGCTGCGGCCGGTCAGGTCCGGAAAGCCCTGGTTGCCGAGGAAGGTCAGCGGGTTGGCCGGATCGAACGTGCGATCGAGCTGCGCGATGAACTGGCTTTTCCCGCCGAGCAACGCAACGAGCCCCGGGAAGTCGTGGAAGATGTTCCACGTATCGATCCACGCATTCGATTCGGAGAAGTCCGTCTTCTCCGCCGCCGTCGGGTCGAAGCCCGCCACCCAGTTGCCCTGCGCATCCTTCGGCTGCGAGAACTTCCAGCCGTTGTTCAGCGTCGGATTGAACACGTTCCGGTAATTCTGGCTGCGCTGCAGGTAGGGCCGGTAGTCGGCCGTGCTCTTGCCCGCCGCCTTGCCGACCGCGGCCGTCGCCCAGTCGTCGAACGCATAGTCCTGCGTCGTCGACACCGATGCGTTGTCGCCCGCATACACGTAGCCGCGCTGGCGGTACTGGTCGAAACCGTGCGCGCTCGCGCCCTGCGTGGTCGTCAACGCGGTCCAGATGTCGTCGATGCCCGCGCTCGTCAGGTGCTTCAGGTACGCATCGGCGATCAGCGGGATCGACGGGTGGCCGGCCATCGTGAAGGTTTCCGTTTGCGCGAGCGGCCACACCGGCAGCTCGCCCTTGCCGTTCTGCCTGAACTGCGTGAGCAGCGACTTGACCCAGCCGTCGACGCGCTCGGGCTGCACCAGCGTCATCAACGGCGACTCGGCACGGAAGGTGTCCCACAGCGAGAACGTCGACGAATAGTCGAAGCCCGGATTCGCGTGCTTGCTCGTCGTCGGCGGCGACGTCGTGCCGTCGTTGGTCGAATCGGTGCCGACGTAGCTGCCGTCCGCGTTGTTGTAGACGGTCGGCGCGAGCATCGTGCGATACAGCGACGTATAGAACATCGTCCGCTGGTCGGCGCTGCCGCCCTTGATCCTGATCCGTCCGAGCGCGTCGGCCCACACGCGTTCGGCCGCGCCGCGCACCTGGTCGAACGACTTCGCACCGACTTCCGCGGCGAGATTGGCCTGTGCATCCGCGAGGCTCGACGGCGAGATGCCGACCTTCACCGTAACCGCGCCGCTGTCGTTACCGTCGGCGAACGTCAGGTAGGCCTTGAAGCCGTCGGCGCTGAACGCGACGTGTTTCGTATCGAACGGCTTCGAGAAACGCGCGACGAAATACGTCGGCTTGTTGTTCGCCCAGTTGTTCGTGATCTCCCAGCCGGCGATCGTCTGCGCGTCGATGACCTGGATCTTGCCGCTCGCAGTCGAGCCGCCGATCGGGTTGTCGATGCTGACGATCATGCTGCGCTTCTGCGCAGCCGCGCTCGGGAAATACGTGTAGCGATGCACGCCCGCGTGCGCGGTGGCCGTCATCTCCGCGAGAATCTTCGCGCCCTTCACGTTCCACGGCGTGTTGCCGCTGCCGACCGGCGCCATCTTCACGCGGTAGTAGCCGGGGCTCGCGGTTTCGTCGTCGTGGCTGAACGACGCGTTGTAGGTGATCGACGCATCGGCGGCCACCTTGGCCAGCGTCGCGGTGTCGACCGGCGCCAGCGTCGGCAGGAACCGCACTTCGCCGCCCGAACCGATGCCGGTGCCCGACAGGTGCGTGTGCGTGAAGCCGGTAATGAGCGGATCGTCGTACTGATAGCCGGACGTGCGATCCCAGTTCCACGGCAGCGTGTGCGCGCCGCCGGTCGTGTCCGGCCCGAGCTGCACCATGCCGAACGGCACGGTCGCGCCCGGGTACACGTGGCCGTGGCCGCGCACGCCGCTGCTCCAGTCCGCGTTGATGTCGAGGTTCGCGGTGCCGATCATCGGATCGACGCTGCGCAGCAGCGACCGCTTGCCCGCGCCGCCGTTCTCGCCCTGGTCGTTCTGATCGCCCTGGCCGTTCTGGTTGCCCTGCGCGTTCGACATCTGCGCGAGCACGCTCGCGTCCGTCGAAGCCTGATCGCCCCCGCACCCCGACAACACGGCAAGGCACCCGATACCCACCACATGACGTAGCTTCATCCGTTCGTCCCTCCCTCTCTCTCTGCGTCGATCCTGTCGGCAAGAACCGCTCGTTGGTCTTCTCGACCGTTACGGCGCGCCGGCCGCCTGCGGGAACGACGGCATCGCGGATGCGTCGGTGCCCCACGTCGCCGCGCTCGCGTCGGCCGTCATCGAATACGACAGCTTTCCGCCCTTCACGATGTGCTCGAACGGCAGCCACGCGGTCGGGTAAGGTGCGCCGTTCAGCTTCAGCGACTTCACGTAGAACGACGCGGCATCGCCCGAACCCGCGCCCGGCGCGACGATGTGCAGCAGGCGGTAGCTGCCGTCCTGCTGGCCGACGCGCACGACGATCTTCTCGAACTGCGGGCTCGACAGCGCAACGCCGCTCACGCCCGGCACGACCGGGTAGAGACCGAGCGCGGCCCACACGTACCAGCCCGAGATCGCGCCGAGATCGTCGTTGCCGGGCAGCCCGGCCGCACCGGTGCCGAACGCGTTCGCGAGCGACGCGTGCAGCACGCGCTGCGTATGCGACGGCGCGCCCGCCCATGCATAGACCCACGGCACGGCCATCGTCACTTCGTTGCCGACGTAGAAATACGGCTGCACGGTGCCGATGTTCAGGTGCGTGAAGAACGTGTCGAGCCGCTTGACGACCGGTGCGGCGCCGCCGGCCTGCGCGACCACGCCGCCGAGATCGTGCGGCACGTACCACGTGTATTGCTCCGAGTTGCCTTCCATGAAGCCGGTGCCGTCGGTGACCCACGCGCCCGCCGACGTCTTCGGCTGGATCGCGTTCCTGTCGAACACGTTCTGCCAGTTGCCGCTCGACTTCAGCAGCGTGCCGGCCGTCGCCGTATCGCCGAGCGCCGTCGCGAAGCGCGACACCGCGAAGTCGCGCACCGCATATTCGAGCGTGTTCGACGCGGTCTGGTTGTCGCCCGGGCCCGACGACGGCACGTAGCCGAGCCGGTCGTAATCCGCGCGGCTGCCCATCACCGGCGTGCCGGCGCATGCGGCGCCCGGCGTCGTGCTGCGCTTCATGATCGACAGCGCGGCCTGCGTGTCGAAGTTCGTCGCGCCGAACGCATGCGCGTTCGCGACGATGATCGAGCCCGCATCGCCGGGCATCACGGCCGTCTCGGTATTGAAGTACGCCCAGCGCGGGAACGCGCCGCACGCTTTTGCATCGAGCACGAGCGACTGCACGATGTCGCTGGTCCGCACCGGATCGAGCAATGCCTGAAGCTGCATGAACGAGCGGTCGATGTCCCAGCCGGAGAAGTTCGCGTACATCGTGCGGCCTTGCTCGACCTGACGGGTCGGCGCGGCCGATGCGCCGTTCGACGCGTAGAAGTCCGGATACTGGCCATTCACGTCGTTGAACACGTTCGGGTGCAGCGACGCGTGATACAGCGCGGTGTAGAACTTCGTCTTGTCGGCGTCGCTGCCGCCCGTGACCTGGATCGCGTTCAGGCGCGCGTTCCACGCGGCGCTCGCCGCGCGGCGTACCTTGTCGAAACGCCAGTTCCGGTTGCCCTGCGCATCGGTGCCCGGATTCTCGGCGAGCAGGTTCGCCTTCGCATTCGCTTCGCTGACGAACGAAATGCCGAGCTTCATCATCACGTCCGGGTGCTTGCGGTCGACATTGAACGTCAACGCCACGGGGCTGTCGTTCGACAGCGCCGGCTTCACCGCGAACGGCTGGCTGAATTCCGCGTAGTAGTAGACGGGCACCGCATGCCCGGCCCAGCAGAATCCGCCGCCCGCGATCGTGCCGGACAACGCGCGGTCGCCGACCTGGCTGATCGTGTCGCCCGTCGAGCCTTGCGCGCGGTTGTTCAGCACGGTCGGATCGATCGCGATCGTCGCCTGCTGGCCCTGCGCGAGTGCCGGATACGTGAAGCGCGCGAAGCCGGTGCGCAGCGTCGTCGTCAGTTCGGCCTTGATGCCGTTGCCGAGCGTGACGCCGTAATAGCCGGCCTGCGCGGTCTCGTTCGCGTGGCTGAAGCTGGCGGGGGTGCCGGCGTCGCCGGGCGCGAGCTGCGGCATCACGTTCAGGTAGCCGCCGTTCGCCCAGCAGCCGGTGCCGCTCAGGTGCAGGATGCTGAATGCGTTGATCGACGTGTCGCCGTACCAGTAGCCGCCGGAGAAGCCGGAGCCGTCGCCTTTGCGGCTGTCGTACTGGGCGGTGGGCGTCATCGGGCTCCACTGCATCATCCCGAACGGGACCGTCGGCCCCGGGAACGTGCCGCCGCCCAGACCCGAGCCGACCGGGTCGGCCGGCTGGTCGGTCGCGTAGTCGGTACCGATCAGCGGATTGACGTACTGAACGACGCGAATGTCGGCGTTCTTCTTCGATGCTGCGTTGTCGTTGTCGTTTCCATTGCCGTTGCCGCTGTTGCCGCTGTTGCCGTCTTCGTTGCCTTGCGACTGTGCCGCGGCCGACAGATTCGAAGCGGCTGCCGACGGCGAATCGCCATCGCCCCCGCACGAAGCCAAGCCAACACAAAGCGCCAGCAGCGCCGCTCCCAACCCCCAGTTCCTCGACATCGCCTGTCTCCGTTTCGTTCTTGAATCAAGCTGCTGGTTCGAACTACTGAGCTTTAAATCAGGAATCTTTTCGTGACTTGTCGCGTACGCGGTCAATCGGTCGAAACTGCCGGACGCGTGTATTTATTTCCGTACCCGGATGCCCGAAAAAGACGCGCCGGCAGGTCGAAATGCCGGCACCCGGGAATGGACAATGCGCACAAGCGTGCCCAAATAAACGTGGTTTCTCTACCCCGTATTTTTACGAATTTTTATTTTGTTTATCTAAACAATAGGTAATTGATTCGGTTTTTTATACGGAATTCGACATTGCGAATGCGATCGGCAATCAGGGCTGTTTCGGCAGCTCGACATAGTCTTCAAGCTCGCCGGCGATATAAAGCCGCTTGCCGATACGCGGGTATTCGCAGACATCGTGTTCGAGCCGCTGCCCGCCGACGAGCAGCTCCAGCGGCGCATCGCCGGTGTTCTGCACCGTATGCGCTTCACCGCCGCGCGGAAAGCCGATGAAATCACCGGGCCCGATTTCACTGACGCGTTCGCCGATCGTGACCGAGCCCGTGCCGGACAGCACGTAGACGAATTCTTCTTCGTACAGATGACGGTGATACTCGGCCGATTCGTGACCGGGCATCAGCGTGAGCAGGTGGATACCGAATTGCGTCAGGCCGGTCAGGTCGCTGAGTTGTCGTTTGAGCCGGACGGCATTGGGATTCAGCGAATGCACCGCGCGCGTCGGTTCCATCTTCGCGATATCGGCGGCCTTCAGCAGTTCCCGGGGAAAGGGAGTCGACATGGGGATCTCGCAAGCGTGAATGCATCGGTTGAACGCTGCGCCGGCGCGGCGCGCGCAGCGGCTATTGTCCGACATTTTCACGCTGGCAGCCGTGGCATCCGCACCGCCGTCGCACACGGCTCACACGCCCCCGTTCGTCGCGCGAGCGCGTCGATGCGAATGGTGCGCGCCGCGCTGCACGTCATCGAATGCACGAAAGTTGCGCCCGCCGACGTGACGGGCGCGGACGCCGCAGGACGCTCAGCGCACGTGCACGCCGCGCAACGCCGTCAGCAACGCGACGAGCCGATCGATGTGCGCATCTTCCGTGCGCCACGACGACACGCTGATCCGGAACGCCCGCCGCCCCTGCCACACGGTCGCGCCGAACCACACGTCGCCCGATGCCTGTGCGGCTTCGAGGATCGCCGCGGTTTCGTCGTCGGTGCCGGCGCGCACGAGCACCTGGTTCAGCACGACGCGGTTCAGCACGTCGTAGCCGGCCGCACGCAGGCCGTCCGCAACCCGCGCCGCCTGCGCGCAATGCCGCTCGACCATCGTCGCCACGCCGGCGCGGCCGAGCGCACGCAACGCAGCCCACACGGGAATGCCGCGCGCGCGCCGCGAGAATTCGAGGTTCAGGTTCTTCTGCGCATCCTGTGCGCCGCTCAGGTAGACGGCATCGCTGTTCATCGCGGTGGCGAGCGCCGCCGCGTCGCGGCAGATCACCATCGCGCCGTCGTACGGCGTGTTGAGCCACTTGTGGCCGTCAGTCGTCCAGCTGTCCGCGCCGTCGATGCCGTCCGTCAGCGCGCGCTTCGACGATGCGCGTGCCCACAGGCCGAACGCGCCGTCCACGTGCACCCATGCGCCGGCCGCCTTCGCGGGCGGAATCAGCGCCGCGAACGGATCGAATTCGCCGGTGTTCACTTCGCCGGCCTGCACGCAGAGGATCGTCATGTCGTCGAGCGGCGGCAACTGGGCGGGGTCGATGCGGCCGTGCGCATCGACCGGCGCGACGACGATGCGCTTCATCCCGAAGCCGAGCACGCGCAGCGCCTTCTTCACCGTGATGTGCGCGAGCGCGGAAATCACGACCTTCACTTCGGGCGCGCCGATCAGGCCGTCCTCGTCGATATCCCAGCCCTTGCGCGAGAGCAGCGCGCGCCGCGCGGCCACCAGCGCGACGAGCGTGCAGGCTGTCGCGCTCGTACCGAACCCGACCGCGCTGCCTTCGGGCAACGCAAGCGCATCGACCACCCAGCGTGCGGCCTGGCGTTCGATCGTCGCCGCGACCGGCGAATTCGCGTACGACGACGCGCACTGGTCCCACGCGAGCATCAGTCGCTCGGCCGCGGCAGCAGCCGGGAGCGCCGCGCCGATCACGAAGCCGAAGTAGTTCGGGCCGTTCGACGCGACCGTCGCGGGGGTGCCGTGCTCGTCGAGCAGGCGCAGCACGTCGTCGGCCGGGCGGCCCGCGTCGGGCAGCGGCTCGTCGAAGGCGGCGAGGCCGGCCAGCGCGGCCGCGTCGGGAAACGCGCGTCGCTCGCCGGTTGCGGCCAGATACGCGTGCGCGCGCCGGTCGGCGTCGGCCAGCAGTGCAAGTTCGTCCATGTCGGTTGCCTCGGGGGAAATGGAATCAGAGTTGCGAGAGATCTTGGCCGAGCTGCTGCAACGCGCCGTCGATCCGCTTGTAGTACGTGAACTTGCCGACGCGGGTCGCCCGCACGAGCCCGGCATCCGCGAGGATGCGCATGTGGCGCGTGGTCGTGGCCGGCGCGATGCCGAGCTTCTCGGTGATGTACGTGCAGCACACGCCGAGCTCGTCGAAGTCGCCGTGCGGCTGCGGCGGGAAATGCTTGCGCGGCTGCTTGAGCCAGCGCATCACGGCCAGACGGCTTTCGTTGGCCAGGGCGCTGATGCGGGTAACGTCGTCCATGGGGTGCGGTTTCGTTTGACGTTTCGAATATTAGCTAAATGACGAAGTGTGGGCAATCGGTTTGAAGGACGATTGCGGCTGGCGATGTGGTGTGCACGGGCGTTGCGTCGACACGCGACGCAAGCGCGGCGGAATCGCTGCTTCAACGTTTCGCGACAGCCCGTGTAATCTGCGTCACGCCGCAGTCAGTGCCTGCGCCAGCCGGTCGATCAGCGCACGCACGCGCGTCGGCTGCGCGGCACGGCCCGGATACACGATCTGCAAGTCGACGTCGCCCGGCGAGAAGTCGCGAAGGATCTCGACGAGCGCGCCGGACGCCAGGTCCTGCTCGACGTCGACCAGCGACTTCAGCGCGACGCCATGCCCCGCGATGCACCACGCCCGCACGAGCGCGCCGTCGTTGGCCACGCGCCGGCCGCGTACCATCACGCGCTTCGGTTCGCCATCGATGCTGAACGGCCATTCGGCATACAGGTCCGGCCCGAAACGCATCACGAGGCAGTCGTGAGAAACGAGATCGTCCGGATGCGTTGGCGTGCCGTGCGCGGCGAGATACGCAGGCGACGCACATACCACGCGCCGCGCGCGGCCGAGCGAGCGGCTGCGCAGCGAACTGTCCGCGAGCGTGCCGCGGCGAATCGCGAAATCGAGCCCCTGCCCGACGAGATCGACGTAACCGTCGCCGAGATGCAGGTCGACCGTCACACCTGGATGCTCTGCCAGGAACGCATCGACGACGGGCACCACGCGCTCGCGACCGAGATCGGCCGGTGCGCTCAGCCGCACGGGCCCCGACAATGTCTGCACACCCAGCCGCACGCGGCTTTCGAGTTCGTCGGCTTCGGCCAGCAGGCGCCGCGCGCCGTCGACGAGCGTGCGGCCCTCGTCGGTCAGGCTGATCGCGCGCGTCGTGCGCGTGAGCAGCGCCGCGCCGTAGTGACGCTCGAGCGCCGTCAGTCGCTCGGACACCGTGGCCGGCGACAGCCCGACCTCGCGGCCCGCCGCAGCCAGCCCGCCCTTCTCCACGATGCGCAGGAACAGCGCGAGATTGTCGAGCAGCATTGTTCGCTCCTTCCGAAGGATATTTTCGAAGCCTGCCCGATTATCCGAAATGTCCGCAAGCGATACAGTGCGGCAACGCTCGATGTCACGGCCGTCCGCCCCGACGCTTCGATCATCCACAGGAAACCCGCCATGGAATACCGCACCCTCGGCCGCTCCGGCCTCAAGGTTCCCGTCCTGAGCTTCGGCGCCGGCACATTCGGCGGCACCGGCCCGCTGTTCAGCGCATGGGGCAACACGGGCGTCGACGAAGCGCGCCGCCTGATCGACATCTGCCTCGAAGCCGGGGTGAACCTGTTCGACACGGCCGACGTGTATTCGGACGGTGAATCCGAGCGCGTGCTCGGCGCCGCGATCAAGGGACGTCGCGACCAGGTGCTGATCTCGACGAAGACGGGCCTGCCGACCGGCGACGGCCCGAACGACGCGGGCACGTCGCGCGCGCGACTGGTCCGTGCGGTCGACCACGCGCTGCGCCGCCTCGACACCGACTACATCGACCTGCTGCAACTTCATGCGTTCGACGCGGGCACGCCGGTCGAGGAAGTGATGTCGACGCTCGACGATCTCGTGCGCGCGGGCAAGCTGCGCTACATCGGCGTGTCGAACTTCGCGGGGTGGCAGATCATGAAGTCGCTGGCGGCGGCGGATCGGCACGGCTGGTCGCGTTACGTCGCGAACCAGGTCTACTACTCGCTCGTCGGCCGCGACTACGAGTGGGACCTGATGCCGCTCGGCGCCGACCAGGGCCTCGGCGCACTCGTGTGGAGCCCGCTCGGCTGGGGCCGGCTCACCGGCAAGATCCGGCGCAACGCGCCGCTGCCCGAAGGCAGCCGCCTGCATGAAACGGCGAGCTACGGGCCGCCGGTCGACGAAGCGCGCCTGTACGACGTGGTCGATGTGCTCGACGCGATCGCGGAGGAAACCGGCAAGACGGTGCCGCAGATCGCGCTGAACTGGCTGCTGCAACGGCCGACCGTGTCGTCGGTGATCATCGGCGCGCGCAACGAGGAACAGTTGCGCCAGAACCTCGGCGCGGCAGGCTGGGCGCTGACCGATGCGCAGGTCGCGAAGCTCGATGCGGCGAGTGCCGTCGAAGCGCCTTATCCGTACTTCCCGTATCGCCGGCAGGCGGCGTTCGCGCGGCTCAATCCGCCGCTGCGCGGGTAAGGGACGGTAGCGGCGACGCGGTTGCGTGCCTGTGTCAGGCCGGCACGCCTGCCCGGCCGAGCCGCACGACCTTGTCGGCCGCGCCGATGACCGAGCGCCGGTGGGTGATCGCGATCACCGTGACATCGCGGGCGAGCAGTCGCACGTGTTCCATGATGTCGCGCTCCGTCGCTTCATCCAGCGCGGAACTCGCCTCGTCGAGAAACAGTACGGTCGGGTTGCCGTACAGCGCCCGGGCGATCGCGATGCGCTGGCGCTCGCCGCCGGACAGCTTCAGCCCGCGCTCGCCCACCGTCGTGCGGAAGCCGTCCGGCAGGCCGTTGATGAACGTCAGGATCGCGGCCCTCGCAGCGGCTTCCCGCAAACGCCGAGCATCGTGCGGCCGGCCGAGCAGAATGTTGTCCTCCAGGCTTTCGTTCAGCAGCACTACGTCCTGCGGCACGACGGCGACCGCACCGTACCAGTCGGCGCGGTCGATGTCCGCGAGATCGACGCCGTCGACGAGAATGCGCCCGCCGGTCGGTTCGATCGACTTCAGCGCCAGCTTGAAGATCGTCGATTTCCCCGCCCCCGTTTCGCCGACGATGAACGTGACGGCCCCGCGCTCGGCGACGAAATCGACATCGGTCACGCCGCGCCCATTGCCGTACGCGTAGCCGACATGATCGAACACCACGCGCCCTTCGCGCGGCACGAACGCCGATGCGTGCGACACCTGCCGCTCCTCGGGTGCCGCCCAGAGCGCCGCGAACGGCACGAGGGCCGCGCGGGAGCGCGCACTCTCGTCGATCGAGCGCGCGAGCATTTCGAACGGCAGGTTCAGTTGCAACAGCAACGTGTTGAACAGCACGATGTCGCCGATCGACAGCGCACCGGCTTCATGGCGCGGCAGCAGCAACCAGAACGTCACCGAGAACTGGACCGCGAGGCAGAGACCCAGCAGCGCGAGATAGCCGACGTGCTGCAGCACGTATGCGCGCCAGCTGTCGCGCTCGACGCGCGCTTTCTCGGAGAAACGTTCGCTCATCCACCGATGGCTGCCGAAATGCCGAAGCGTCTCCATCGCATTGATCGCGCCGCCGACGAAACGCGCATTCTCCTGCCCGGCCTCGATGGCGCGGTCGAGAAACGCGCGCGAGCGCCGCGCGGCAACGATCGCGATCGTCACTGCGACCGCGCCGTAGGCGGCCGTAATGGCCACGACCTCGAAATTGATCAGCGCGCCGAGCGTGGCGAGCGTCAGCACGATCTGAAGCGTGCCGGGGATCAGGTCCATCAGCGCGAGTTGCACGAGCACCGACAGTGCGCGGCTGCCGCGTTCGTTCGCACTCTGGATTTCAGCCGGATTGTGTTCGACGAAGAAGGCCGTGGTCTTCTTCAGGATGCGCTCGAAGAAGCGCGTGCCGGTGATGAATCCGAGATTCTTGGAACTGGTGAAGGACAGGTACTGCACCACGCGTTGCAGCGCGCTGGACAGGCCCAGCAACACCGCATAGAGCACAAAGCCCGGGATCAGCGCATGGAGCACGCCGCGATGCGACAGCGCGTCGATCAGGCGCGAGAACAGATAGGGCGCGGCGACGGCGCTCGCACTCGACAGCACGACGACCGCCGCGACCGTCAGCAGCATCCAGCGATCGGCCTTCCAGTAGGCTCGCAGCACCTCGACAATCGGATTCGGCGCGTGGTGTTCGTTCATGACGCGAAAAACCGGGGGCGACCCGGATGGCGACAGACGGCCGAAAAGTCTAACAGACCGAAAGCAAAGACACGGCGGCGTTCGGGTGGCATGGCGGCAGCAACGCGGGGCCTTCGAAGACCGGTTAGCCCTGGACACTACCAAACGGCGGATGCCCCTCACATTGACATATCGGTAAATCTCGATATACTCCGCGCCATGGAATTGCTCGACATTTTCAAGGCCCTCTCGAACCGGACTCGTCTCGAGATCCTGCAAGGCTTGAAGGATCCCGTGAAAAACTTCCCTCCGCAGGACGAAGGGGACGTGCTCACGGTGGGCGTTTGCGTCAGCAGCATTCAGGAGGGTGTCGGGCTGTCGCAGTCGACGGTGTCCGATTATCTTGCCACGCTGCAACGCGCCGGCCTGGTCGAGGTCAGGCGCATCGGTCAGTGGACCTACTACAAGCGCAACGAAGCAGCCATCAGTGCGCTTGCCAAGGCCATTGGCAAAGAGCTGTAATTTTTTGCCGCATCATATCGATAATTCCCGATATCCCTTTTTATCGAAACGAGGAGTTCCAATGAAAGCGCTCATGCTCAAATCATTTGGCGGCCCGGAATCGTTCGAACTGCGTGACGTACCCAAGCCCGCGCCGCACGCGGGACAAGTTCTGGTCCGCGTCCATGCGACGTCCATCAACCCGCTGGACTATCAGGTCCGGCGTGGCGACTATCCCGACCTGGTGCCGCTGCCGGCCATTACCGGGCATGACGTCTCCGGCGTGGTCGAAGCAGTCGGGCCGGGTGTGACGGCCTTCTCTCCGGGAGACGAAGTCTGGTACACCCCGCAAATCTTCGACGGGCCGGGCAGTTATGCCGAGTACCACGTTGCCGCCGAAAACATCGTCGGGAAGAAGCCGCCGTCACTGAGCCATCTCGAAGCGGCAAGCCTGACCCTGGTCGGCGGGACGGCATGGGAAGCACTGGTCGTGCGCGCGGCGCTGCGCGTGGGCGAAAGCATTCTGGTACACGGTGGCGCGGGAGGCGTCGGCCATGTGGCGATCCAGCTCGCCAAAGCCATCGGCGCGAGGGTGTTCACGACCGTGCGCGCAGCCAACGTCGAATTCGCCCGAAGTCTGGGGGCCGATGAGGTCATCGACTACGAAAAGGACGATTACGTCGACGCCGTCATGCGGACCACGGATGGCCGCGGAGTCGACGTCGTGTTCGACACCATCGGCGGCAACACCTTGTCGCGCAGCCCCGACGCGCTCGCACAGCTTGGCCGCGTCGTCACGATCGTGGACATCGCACAGCCGCAAAACGTCATTCAGGCCTGGGGCAAGAACGCGAGCTATCACTTCGTTTTCACGAGGCAAAACCGCGGCAAGCTGGACGAGTTGAGCGCGTTGGTTGCGCGCGGACAGCTGCGGCCACACGTCGGCGCCGTCTATTCCCTTGCCGATATTCCGCTCGCCCATGCCCGGCTGGAAAGTCCCCGCCACGGTGTTCGAGGAAAGATCGCGATCGCGGTCGAGCCGTCGACTCATCTCGACCGTGTTGCCGCGTCTTCATGAGCCTGTTGCGCGGATGCTCGACCGTTGGCCGTGGCACCATGAAATGTAGTCGTCATGGGCCTACCGATGGTGCCGCGAACGTCCTATCGTAGAAACCTGCGACGCGCCGGCCGGATCGGAGGCGCGCGCCCTTCTCATCGAAAGGTCCGTCAACATGAACGCCAACGAAACAGGACTGACCGTACGCGCGGTCGCTGAAAACGACTACGACCAGTGGCTGCCGCTATGGGACGGCTATAACCGCTTCTACGGCCGCTTCGACGATACGGCCCTGCCGATGCGCATCACGCAGCTCACGTGGTCGCGCTTCTTCGACGGCTACGAGCCCGTCCATGCTTTCGTCGCGGAGCGCGACGGCAAGCTCGTCGGGCTCGTGCATTTCCTGTATCACCGCAGCACGACGCACGCCGGGCCGGTCTGCTACCTGCAGGATCTGTTCACGCTCGACAGCGAGCGCGGCAAGGGCGTCGGCCGCGCGCTGATCGAAGCCGTGTACGACACCGCGCGTGCGCATCGCGCCGAACGCGTGTCCTGGCAAACACACGAATCGAACCACACGGCGATGCGGCTCTACGACACCGTCGCGGAAAAACCCGGGGCCGTGCTCTACCGGAAGGAGCTGTTGCGCTGAAACGGATGAAAACGGGAGTCGGAATGCTGGCCGTTTCACGTCGACAGGCCACAGTCGCCCAGGGGACACAAGATCCGTCATTCCATCGGTTGCTGTATCCCCACGGCTACCAATTCAACGTGTCAATTTGTGTTCTCTTCCGTACAGGCGAACCCATCGTCGTCGCCCGACATTGACCGCCCGCGCTCACCCCACCGGCCGCGCCTTGATCCACAGAAACAGCGGCACGCGCGCCCACTGCTTCAGTTGATCCGTATCGGCGTGGTCGGGCGGCGGCTCGCGCAGCGACACGATCGCGAACCCGGCCGCTTCCAGCGCGTCCATATACGCCTGCAGCGGCAGCGACCAGCCGGCGAAATGCATGGACAGCCCGTCGCGCATTTCCACGCCGTCGAAGTACGCGCGCCCGAAATAGCTGCCCTTCAGCACGAACGGCGCATCGGGTTGCGGCCCCGCGAAGCCGCCGCGATCGCGAAACGGATGCACGAGCGAGATGAACAGCAGCCCGCCCGGCTTCAGCACGCGGCGCGCCTCGTTCAGCGCGCGCTGCATGTCGTCGAGATCCATCAGCACGTTGTATGCCATCACGAGATCGAAGCTGGCCGCGTCGAACGGCAGCGACGCCGCGTCGGCCAGCTCGTAGCGATGCGCGGAATCCGCATGACGGGCGGCGTCGAGCATCGCGGGCACCACGTCGGTCGCGGTCACGTCATAGCCGAGCGCCTTCAGTTCGCGGCTCACGCGGCCTTCGCCGCAGCCGATCTCCAGCGCGCGGCCGGTGTCGCGGCCGATATAGGCCGCGAGCCCCGCGCGGTATTTCCAGAACGCATCGTGCCCGGGCTTGCCGGCCCAGCCGATCCATTGGTCGGCGACCTGTGTCCAGTGTTCGGTGATGGCTTTCGTGTCGGTCATGCGCGCTCCCGCCCGGTGTGCGTCGTTGGCTCAGGATGCGCATGGTAAGCCGATGCGGCGGAACACGCGACCAGGCTGTGCCGCGCGGCCGGTTTCCGTTTCCGGCGACGACGTTCTACAGTGACATAAAACAATCCGCGCCGCCGCGCGTCGCCCCCGCCCGGCGATGCGCACCCGATTCCGAGGACATCCCATGCCGAGCATCCTGGCCGCGCCCGCCAATCTCCCCCCGAGCCACGTCGCGGCGGAAACCCGCATGGTGCACGACGTCGCGACGCTGAAGCCGTCCGACTACCGTTCGGCGGACGGCATGTCGTGGGTCATCTCCACCATCACGCCGGCCGCGGACAGCGGATCGAACGTGACCGGCACGACGTACTTCGACACCGCGAAAGGCCGGACCGTCCCGGTGCCCGACGCGCGGCGTCGCTATGCGAATCGCGGCACGTGGCAGGTCGTCGCGAGCTCGAGCCCTGCCGTGCCCGCCACCGGCCGCTACGACTGGCTGACGCTCGCCTGGCTGCCGATCAACCGGCGGCCGCTGCCGCAAACGCCCGAACACCTGTATTCGCCGTTCATTCGCGGCGGCACGATCGTGTATCGATGGAATCCGGCGGCGGAAGGCGGCGAGCAGTTCGGCAACGTGCGGATGATCTTTCCGGAATGGACGCAGCAGGTGGCCGATGCGTTGCGGTCTGCGCCGGCAGCGTCGCCGGACGGCGCCAGCACGTCGGCCGCACCGTCGGCGCTCGATCGCCTGACAGCGGACACGAACCCGATGGCCGCCGTGCTCGACTTCGGCGACGCACTGCGCGACGAGCCGGTTGAGCGAATCGTCGCGCGGCTGCCGGCGCTGCTGCGTGTGAAGGACCTGCACGAACTGTCGGCGATCGTGTTCCTGTGCCTGTCCGGATCACGCGCAGAAGACCGGCCACGCCTCGCCGAAGCGATCAACGGATCGATCGCGTCGACCGACGACAGCGCACGCCTGCTCGCGATTGCATATGGCGCGTTCGCGGCCGGCCGGGCACGGCCCCATCCGTTCAACGATGCGGGGCAGGCCGCGCGTATCAACGACGTGTTCGGCGCGTTGAAGCGGCGGACCGCGGCGCTCGACGTGCCGGTCGCGGAAGGGTCGCCGTGGTACGAGTTCTTCACGGCATATCGGCTCGGCGGGGCGGCGCCGGGTAACAACCCGTGACGATACGCACGTAGCCGGTGCCGCCGCGGCGGAAGCCAGCCTCCCGCTTGCGCGTGGAACCGGTCGCTCCGGCGAGCCGTGCGCCGTCATCGCCCGTCAAGTGAGCGGCGCAAGTCTGCATCGGCGCCGAAGGCCGCGACGAATCCGGATCAAATGGATTGTTCGATCTATTCGACCATTTGAACCGGATCGCCCTGTGCTAGATTCCCGCCCGGCCATAGAGCCATCTCAAATAACCCGAACTAAAAAGACCAAATCATGAAATCTGTATTCCGTCATGCCGCTCTGGCATTGGTGACGATCGGCTTCCTGTCGGGCTGCGCCAGCAGCGTGACACGCGACGCCAGCGATCCGGCGGGGGCCGCCGTGACCGCATCGACGATGAAATTCGGCACGAAACCCGTGGTCGTGAAGGTCACGCTCGACAATACCGCGCAGGAAGCGTTGAAAGACAACCTGAAGTTCGACGCGAAGAAACTGCAGGAAAAAATCGAAAGCGCACTGGACGCACGCAAGCTGCTGGCAAAAGCGGATTCGACCGATGCAATGCACCTGAACGTCGAAGTCAACGGCATTCGCGTGCGCTCGAGCTTCTCGGCCGTCATGTTCGGCTTCATGGCGGGCAACGATCACGTCGACGGCACCGTGACGCTCGTCGACGCCGACAATCATCAGATCGACCGCTTCAAGGTATCGGCTTCGTACGCGCTCGGCGGCATCGCCGGCGGCATGGACGATACGCGCATGAACTGGTTGTACGAGAAGTTCACCGAGCAGACGCTGACGACGCTCGAACCGGCGGCCGGCGCGCAACAGGCGAACGCCACGCAGACGAAGACGCAGTAATGCCCGACGCCCGGCGGGCCGCGGATGCGCGGCCCGCCGGGCGGCAGCGGTCGCGCTCATCCGCCGGCGACGATGCGGATGTCGCACGCAACGATCGTCGCCGACCGGGGCCTTTCAGCCTGCCCGCCAGTCACCGGCCATGCCCCGCCTCTCACCGCGCGCGGCATTACTGAATCGCCGAACTCCTCAATACGGTCGCAAGCCACGCTTGCGCAAATGCTCAGCCATCAGTCGGCCGATCAGCAACGACGGTTCATATGTGTTGCCCTCATCGGAACCCTGTGCCAGCCACCAACCTGGCGCCACGCGGTGCGCGAGTGACTGCCCGGTGCCCGTATCCGGCCACGATCCCGTTCCATCGAATCAGCCGGCATGAATCGGATCGCGGCCGAGCCCATCCGCCGCCACAACGCATTCACGATTGCATGTGAAACGACGGGAATGCAGCCGCTCGGGGGAACCGACCGTCAGGCAGAGATCCCTTTCGAGACACCGGCGGACACCACGCCAGACCGGCGACCGCATTGTCGACGAGCGATTCGCAACCGATCATCAGACCAGCCTGAACGACCGCGCACTGACCGAACAATGACGGCATCCCGAATATGCACACGCCGCGCCGGGAACCCGCACGCATCGGGCCATGTCGAATCGCATCACGACCGTTGACCGCATCGCCTTCATCGGCCGATCATCGTCCTCCTGCCCCCGCTCGATCAAGTCGCCCCTTTCCTGCTCATGTTAAGCATCGGTCCCTTCTCGATCCGCGTCGTCGCGGTGGCCGTCGCCGCGCTGCTCGCGTGGCTCGTCGCCCGTTTCATCCAGCGCCGCCCGCCGGACGGCCAGCACAAGACCGCATCGAGCCTGATCCTCGATACCTTGCTGCTCGGGCTGATCGCCGCGCGCATCGGCTACGTCGCGCAGTGGTGGCACGAGTACGCCGCCGCGCCTCGCTCGATCGTCGCGCTCGGCGACGGCGGTTTCGACTGGCGCATCGGCCTCGCGGCCGGAATCGTGTTCGCGGGCTGGCGCCTGCGCCGCCTGCCCGCGCTGCGTCGCCCGGTGCTGGCCGGCATGCTCGCGGGCCTCGCCGCGTGGGGCATCGCGCAGGGCACGCTCGCAACGTTGCAGCACGGTGCGCCGCCGCTTGCCGCGTTGCGGCTCGAAGCGCTCGACGCCACGCCAGTGCCTGCGCAACGCTTCGCGGGCAAGCCGGTCGTCGTGAACCTGTGGGCCACGTGGTGCCCGCCGTGTCAGCGCGAAATGCCGATCCTCGCGCAAGCGCAGCAGGATCATCCGGGGATGACGGTGCTGATGGTCAACCAGGGCGAAGACGCGCAAGCGGTGCGCGCGTTCCTCGAACAGAAAGGGCTGCGGTTCGATCACGTGCTGCTCGATCGCACACTGCACGCGATGCAGGCCTACGGTTCGCGCGGGCTGCCGACGACGCTCTTCTTCGACGCGAAAGGCAATCTCGTCGAATCGCACATGGGCGAGATCACCGCCGCGCGGCTGAAGGACGCCGTCGCGGACCGCTTCGGCCAGTAACGCGCGTCGGCCGAAAGGCCGCGGCATCGCTGCGTCACATCCGCGCCTCGACCGCGGCGAGCCGGGCCGGGAGATGAACACGCTGCACGCATGATTCGCTGCCGCCGTGACGGAAAGCACGGCGGCTTCCCGCGCAAGTTCGGGCGGCCCTGCACGACGCCCATGACATCCTCGTGCGACGTGTGGCAGGCGAATCGGAGCATTCGACCGACACGCTTTCTGACATATCGTCAATAAAGTGACGACGCGGCCCGCCGGCGCAATCGCCGGGGAAGCGTTTCGCAGCAAGCCTGCAAGACATCGGTGCGTCCGTCAGTGCAGACGAAGGCGCTCCGGACCGACACCTGATGCCGGCCGATCTCGGCTAGAGTGATTGCACGTTTTCGCCTGGAATGCCATTTCATTTCGCCATGCCAACCATGTGACGGGATGCCGATCGAAATCCACTGCGTAAACGAGCGCGGCCCGCGCGTGCACTACCACGCGCGGGCCGCTGACCACAACCCACTCAGTACAGGAGTCAGTCATGGCTGACGGGAATCATAACGCACCGGTTCGCTTTCACGATTGTTCCATGCCCGCTCGCACGTCTTTTCAGACTCGCCGCATCGTTCCACATCTCAGGCTCGCCGACACGGCACCGCCGGCCCTCCATCTGTGGATAAAGCTGTCCGGCCGCTGGATCGACGCAGCGGGTTTCGAACCCGGGCAGCGCTTGCGGATCGAGGTGATGCACAAGCGGCTGGTGGTCACGCCGATCGAAGAAGCGCCCGGCGACGATATCGGCCAGGATGCCGATCGCTCGACAGGCCAGCCGCGGCCGACGTTCTCGGTGATCACGGGAGGCGCGCAATGAATCGCAACGACTCGCGACAACGTGCCGGCACCTTGCCGGCCGACTTCGGCCTCGATGACGCGGGCGCACTGTCGGCCAAATCCGCGCTCGTCCTGAAGATCAACGCACTGACCGTCTCGCGCGGCCTGAGCGAAGACGAGGCTGCGGCGCTCGCGGAAATGGCCCGGCCCGTCGTCACGCCCGAGCAACGCGAAAGACTCCGGAACGTCTCGCTGGAACTGCTGATGCAGACGCTGGCGTCGCTGGGCCAGCAGGTGGAAATCGTGGTGCGGCCTGCGGGGCCACCGCATTCGGCAGGCATCACGGTTTCAGTCTGACGGTCGGCAAAGGAACGAAGGGGGCGTAGCGGCCGGGCCCGGCCGCCCCGCGTTCCGACGATGCGCCGGACCTGACGGTCAGGGGCGCGACAACACCATCACACGACCCGACACGCGCTGCAGCTTCAGCCAGCCCGTATCGGCCGTAAATTGAAGCTGCTGCAGCGGAAAATCGAACTCCGCGCGCTGCGCGGCGCTGATCACCGCATCGGCGATCCAGCGGATCAGTTCCTTGCCTTCGTCGGTCGTTTGGTGGCCGTTCTGGACACCATAGAAATAGCGGTTCCCGGCGTTGACCTCGTTCTGAACCTGCATCCAGTGCCCCGGCAGGCCCCGCTGCGTCCTGAACAGGTCGGCCACCCGCTGCGTCGTCAGTCCGCGCGCCCACAATGCGCCGTTCACGGCGGGGCGCGCCAGGTTGTGGCGATCGGCTTCCTGGGCTTGCTCCTTGATGTCGCCTTTCAGGGAATCGGGTTTCGTCATGACGCTTTCCTCGCGATGGGCCCGACAAAGGGCCGGTTGAATGGACAAGGACCACGGAGAGGAGGGGCCTGAAGCGCGGATCTGCGCGACCCTGGCGTCCGTGGCCACCACGAACGACAGGCCGGCGACATGCGCCGGCCTGGCTCACGATATCGGCCGCAGGCCGGTCGTCCCGCCTGCGCCGGGTGAACGATACGCCCATTGCAGGAATTCTTCGCCTGTCAGGTATGTCAGGCTTCGATATCGGGCGTCCGTCCCCATCACGCTGTCCTTTTCCCCTTCAACAGGAACGCCGCCGCCGTACATCCAGCCATCGCAACACCCGCGATCAGGAACGTATCGCTGTACGCCATCAACAGCGCCTCACGCATCACGCGCTGGTTCACGAGCGCGAGTGCCAGCTCGTGCACGCCGCCGGTCGCCGAACCCGGCAACGCATCGGCACGCGGCACATGCACGCGCGACAGCAGCCGCACCAGCATCGCCATGCGTTCCTGAAATGCTTCCGAGAACGGCGTCACGGCCTCGCCGATCCGCATCGCATGCAGCTTCTGCCGCTCGACGACGATCTGGCTCGCCACCGCGATGCCGATCGCACCGCCGACGTTGCGCACCATGTTGAACACGCCGGACGCCGAACCGAGCTGCGCCTTCTCGATCCCGTCGACGGCCATCACCGACAGCGCGATCACGACGAGCGACTGCCCGATCCCGCGCACGACGAGCGACGGCACGATCACGTTCGATGCGGCGTCGGCGGTCAGGTGGATGTTCATCAGGCAGCCCGCCGCGACGAGCACGAAGCCGAGCACGATCGTCGCGCGCGGGCTCGTGCGGCGCATCAGCGGCGGCGTCAGGAACGACATCACGAACTGCACGAGCCCGTACGGGATCATCGCGAGGCCGATGTCGCGCGCGCTGTAGCCGTGCAGCTCGGCGAAGTAGTTCGGCACGAGGAACACGACGCCGAACACCACCGCGCCGAACAGGAACTGCATCAGGCTCGCGATCCCGAAGTTGTAACGGCCGAGCAGCCGCAGGTTGATGAACGGCGCCTCGCGCCGCAGCTCGATCGCGACGAACGCGACGAGCCCCGCCACCGCGACGATCGACAGCTCGACGATCAGGTCGGACGCGAACCAGTCCTTGCGCCCGCCCTCCTCCAGCACGATCTGCAGCGCGCTCAAGCCGATCGCCATCGTCGCGATCCCGAACCAGTCGGCCTGGCGCAGCTTCGACAACTGCACGGGCACCGGGCGGATCGCCCACGCGATCGCCGCGATCAGCGCGATCGCGGGCGGAATCTGCAGATAGAAGATCCAGCGCCACGAATACATGTCGGTGAGCCAGCCGCCGAGCGACGGCCCGGCCGCCTGCGCGACGTTGTTCGCGACCGCGAACAGCGCCATCCCGAGCGGATGCTTCGACGGTGGCAGCTCGGTGACGATCAGCTGGAACGACAGCGGAATCAGCACGCCGCCGAACGCGCCCTGCAGCGCGCGCGCGACGATCATCGTCGAAATGGTCGGCGCGACCGAGCACGCGATCGAGAACGCGAGGAACCCCGTTGCGCCGACGAGCAGCACGCGGCGCGCGGAGAACACCTGCACGAGCCAGCCGGTGAGCGGAATCACGACGATCTCGGCAACGAGGTACGCGGTCGAGATCCACGAGCCTTCCTCGAAGCTCGCGCCCAGCGACCCGCGGATGTCGGGCAGCGACGCGTTCGTCACGTGCACGTTCATCCCCGCCATGAAGCAGCCGAACACGCCGCCGAGCACCGCGACCCACGCGCGCAGCGAGACGGCTTCGTCGTGCGCGGCCTGCGCGCCCCGCGATGCCGCGGCCGTCACGATCCGGCTCCCGGCGTGCCGCGCGTATCGACGCGCGCGATCACCGACATGCCGGGCCTCAGCACGAGGCCCGGCGGCGGCGCATCGAGGCGGATCTTCACGGGTACGCGCTGCACGATTTTCGTGAAGTTGCCGGTCGCGTTGTCGGGCGGCAGCAGCGCGAATTCGGCGCCCGAGCCCGGGGCGAGCCCGAGCACGCGGCCGTGCAGCGTGCGGCCCGAGTAGGTATCGACGTCGATCTCGACCGGCTGCCCGTCGCGCATCGCGCCGAGCTGCGTCTCCTTGAAGTTCGCGACGACGTACACGTCGCGCAGCGGCACGACCGCGAGCAACGGCATCCCGACCTCGACGTACTGGCCCGCGCGCACCGCCCGCTGGCCGATCGTGCCGTCGCGTGTCGCGCGGATCACCGTGTGCTCGAGATCGAGTTGCGCCAGCGCGAGCTTCGCGCGCGACGCCGCGAGCCGCGCACGCGCCTGCTCGATCGCGGCCGTGCTTTGCGCACGGCGCCGGCGCAACACCGTCTGCTGGTCGTCCTGCGCGCGCACGACCGCACCGGCGCGCGCCAGTTCCGCGCGCGC
>NZ_QOBB01000008.1:0-79110 GCF_024704855.1 Burkholderia sp. HAN2018
GCTGTCCGGGCGCGGCGAGCCGCGTGCGCAGGCCGCGGAGGCCGCGCTGCAGGCGTCGGGCGTGGGCTGGGGCGTGGTGCGCGCGAGCTGGTTCAACCAGAACTTCTCCGAGGGCTACCTGATCGACGGCGTGCTGGCGGGCGAAGTCGCGCTGCCGGCCGGCGCGGTGCGCGAGCCGTTCGTCGATGCGGACGACATCGCGGACGTCGCGGTGGCCGCGCTCACCGAGGCGCGCTTCGCGAACCGCGTGATCGAGGTTACGGGCCCGCGCGCGCTGACGTTCGCCGAAGCGGTCGGCGAGATCGCGCGGGCCGCCGGCCGGCCGGTCGTCTATCGCGAGATTCCGGCCGATGCGTTCGTGGCCGGATTGCGCGAGGCCGGCGTACCTGAGCCGGTCGTCGCGCTGCTCGACGACCTGTTCGGCGTGGTGCCCGACGGGCGCAACAGCGCGGTGACGCACGGCATCGAAGCGACGCTCGGGCGGCCGGCACGCGACTTCGCCGACTATGCGCGCGCGACGGCCGCGACCGGCGTGTGGAGCGCACGATCATGATCGCGTTCGTGACGCCCGTCTTGCTGTGGGGCTCGGCCATCGGCTGCGGGCTGATGGCCGGCGTGTACTTCGCGTTTTCGACGTTCGTGATGACGTCGCTCGGGCGGATCGCGCCGCATGCCGGCGTGGCCGCGATGAATGCGATCAACGTCGACATCGTGCGTTCGCCGTTCATGCCGCTGTTCCTCGTCACGACGCTGATGGCGCTGGCCCTGGTCGTGATCGCGCTGCTCGATCGCGGCCAGCCGGGGGCGATGGCGGCGCTCGCGGGCGGCGTGATGTACGTGTTCGGCATGTTCGCGGTGACGATGGCCGTCAACGTGCCGCTCAACGATGCGCTCGCCGCGGCCGATCCGTCGACCGCGCACGGCGCCGCGCTGTGGACGCGTTACGTGCACGACTGGACGAGGTGGAATCACGTGCGCACGGTCGCGTCGGCCGCCGCGTGCGTGTTCTTCATCGTGGGGATCGCGGCGCGGTAGCGCCCCCCGTCGCGCACGGCCGCGCGCTACGCGCTACGAGTAAAACGCCGACGGCGACACGCCGAAATGCCGCTTGAACATCGCCGAGAACGCGCTCTGGCTGCTGTAGCCGTGATCCATCGCGACGGTCAGCACCTTCTCGCCGTGCGCGAGGCGCTTGAGCGCGAGCAGCAGCCGCGCCTGCTCCCGCCAGCGGCGGAAGCTGAGCCCCGTCTCGCGCCGGAACGCGCGATGCAGCGTACGGACCGACAGGCCGAGCCGGTCGGCCCATTCGGCGATCGTGCGCGGATCGTCGGGCGCGGCGACGAGCGAGTCGCAGATCGTCCGCAGCCGTGCGTCGTGCGGCCACGGCAGGTACAGCGGCAGCAGCGGCGCGACCGTCACCTCGGCGAGCAGCAGGTGCATCAGGTGATCGTGGCGCGAGCCCGGCGCGTAGTCGAGCGGCACGTCGACCGCGGCGAGGATCAGCTCGCGCAGCAGCGGATGCACTTCCACCACGCAACTGCGCGCGGGCAGGTGCTCGACCGTGCCCGGTTCGACGAATACGGTGCGCATCTGCACGTCGCCGCTCATCTGCACCGTGTGGTCGAGGCCGGCTTCGAGCCACACGCCGCGCGTGGGCGGCACGACCCACGACGCGCCCTCGGACTGCACGTGCATCACGCCCTCGATCGCATAGAGCAGTTGCGCACGGCGATGGCAGTGCGTCGGTATCGACGTGCCGTGCGGGTACGCCGCCGCCATCGCCGACACGGGCATCGGCGTCGATTCGTAGCGCAGGTGCGCAAGCGGCGGGGTGGGCTCGAGTGTCCGATTGGCGACAAGTCCTGACATTTTGGCGTGAGACAGGCAGTTGGGCGGGCGGGCACGATGGCGTTCCGATTCACGCCCGTACCCTGCCACGATATTAATCCGTCAAACGCGATGAACAAGCCTCCTTTTCTGTTTCCCTTCTGCGCGATCGCGCTGTGGGCCGGCAACGTGGTCGTGTCGAAGCTGTCGGCATCGACGATCGACCCGTCGGCGATCACGTTCTACCGGCTGCTGCTCGCCGTCGCGCTGATGAGCGTGTTCACGCTGCGCCCCGCGTGGCGCAACCGCGCGGCGCTCGTCGCGCACCTGCCGAAGCTCGCGGTGCTCGGTTTTCTCGCGATGGCGCTGTTCCAGAGCCTGTCCTACGAGGCCGCGAAAACGACGAGCGCGACCAACATGGCGATCATCACGGCGCTCGTGCCGCTGATGACGATGGCGCTCAGCTCGCTGCTGCTCGGCGATCCGCCGGGGGCCGGCATGATCGGCGGCGGGGTGCTGTCGCTCGCGGGCGTCGTCTACCTGATCGCCGAGGGGCACCCGACGACGATCGCCGCGCGCGGCGTGCATGCGGGCGACCTGCTGATGCTGGCCGCGTCGGCCGCGTATGCGCTGTACGGCGTGCTGCTCAAGCGCTGGCGCATCGGCGCGCTGCCGGCGTGGCAGTCGACCTACGTGCAGGCGCTCGCCGCGCTCGTCTTCATGGTGCCGATGCTGCTGCGCTTGCCCGCGCAGGCGGCGTGGCCGACCCGCGCGAGCGTGCCGCTGATCCTGTATGCGGGCGTGCTGGCGTCGGTCGTGCTGCCGTACCTGTGGATGCAGGGCGTGCGGCTGCTCGGCCCGAGCCGTTGCGCGATGTTCATGAACCTGCTGCCGGTGATGACGGCCGGCGGCGCGATCGTGCTGCTCGGCGAATCGCTGCGGCTGTATCACCTGATCGGCGGCGGCGTGGCGCTCGTCGGTGTGGCGATCGCGCAGCGGTTCCCGTTCCACGCGAGTGCGTCGCAGGGAGTGCGGCAATGAGCGGCGACCGCGACATGCAGAACCTGATGGCCGCGCTGCCGGACGCGCACGCATCCGTCGACGGTCCGGCGCTCGCGCATCAGCTCGAACGGATCGCGACCGCGCTCGAGGCACTCGCGGGCACCGGCCGGCCGGCGGCCGTCGATTTCGACGCGGCCGTCGCGTTCCGCTGGCGCGGTTTCGACGGCGGGCCGCGCACGGCGCCGCTCGAACCGGTTGCGGCGCCCGCGCTGATAACGTTCGATGCGCTGCGCAACGTCGAGCGTCAGGTGGCGATCGTCGAACGGAACACGCGGCAGTTCGTGCGCGGGTTCGCGGCCAATCACGTGCTGTTGACCGGCGCGCGCGGCACCGGGAAGTCGTCGATCGTGAAAGCGTGCCTGCACGCGTTCGCGCCGCACGGGCTGCGGCTGATCGAGGTCGGCAAGGAGCGGCTGAGCGATCTGCCGGCGATCGTCGAGCTGGTGCGTGCGCGGCCCGAGCGGTACATCGTGTTCTGCGACGACCTGTCGTTCGAGGCCGGCGAGACCGGTTACAAGGAGCTCAAGACAGTGCTCGACGGCTCGGTCGCGAGCGACCTGTCGAACGTGCTCGTGTACGCGACGTCGAATCGCCGCCATCTGATGCCCGAGCAGGCGAGCGACAACGCGAACGTGTCGCGCGCGGAGAACGGCGAGCTGCATCCGGGCGACGCGGTCGAGGAGCGGATTTCGTTGTCCGAGCGCTTCGGGATCTGGGTGACGTTCTACGGGTTCACGCAGGATGCGTACCTGGCCGTCGTCGAAAGCCGGCTCGGCGAAGCCGGGTTCGATGCGGAGCAGATCCGCGCGGCGCGCGAACCGGCGCTGCAGTGGGCGCTGGAGCGCGGTGCGCGGTCGGGGCGGATTGCCGGGCAGTTCGTGCGGGATTACCTCGGGCGGCTGGCGGACGAACGCGACGCGGACGCACCCGCGCACGCGCGGCGCGCGGGTTGAGCGGGGCGTTACAGCACCCGCTCCGACAACACGCGGAACGCAACATCCGGCACGACGAAGCACAGCGGTTCGCCGGTCGCGCCGATCCGCGCGAGGAAGGCGCCGCCGCCGACCGGTTCGACCGGTTTCAGCGGCCGCACCGCATCGATGTCGATCGGCAGGTCGATCGAAGCATGGGCGAGGCCGTCGCAGTCCGCGACATGCGCGACGGCCGCGTGCTGCAGCGACAGGTAGGCGACGGCGTCGCGCCAGCTTCCGAAGAACGGCGCGAACGCGGCGGGTAGCGTGTCGTCGTTCGACACGGCCGCCGAGCAGTGGAAATCGGGCGCGCTCCCGGTCCCGCCTGACAGCAGCGTTCGATAACGCCCGTCCTGCACGGCATGGGTGAAGCGCGCGGCGAGATGCGACGGCAGCGCGTCGCTGAAGAGCCGGCTGCCGAGCGCATAGAGCGGATGATCGAACACGTTCTTCACGAACAGCACCGTGCGATCGGCCGGCACGCCACCCGGCAGCGCATCGACGTAAAGCCGCCAGTTGCTTTGCAGCGGCGACGGGAACACGCGTCGCAGCGGGCCCGCGATACGCGGGCCGAAATGACGGTGCGCATAGGTGAGGATCGTGAACGGCGTGCGGCCGTCGCGGCTCGCGAGCGTGACGCCGCGCGGCACCAGGTGCGCGACGGCGGCGACATCGACGAGCCAGGTGCAGTACACGACGTTCTCGACTTCGCTCGCGAGTTGCAGGAACGGCAGCCGCGACAGCAGCGCGCGGCGTGCGCGCAGCAGCGGGCGGCTCGCGACGAGCCGGTTGGCGAGGCGGCCGACGGGGCCGGCGGACGGGTAAACGAAGGCGTTGTCTTGGCGCATCACCGGCATTGTGCCGATGTCGCGGAGCGGGCGGAAGAGGCGCCTTCGTCGAAACGGTCGGTGCCAGCCTTCGCCGATCGGAGATCATGCCCTCGACGGCCGGTTCAAGGTCGAGCGGTCACGGCCTCGAGCGCAACGTCACATCGGCATTCGGTGTCGCGCCAACCTTTTCCAGTGCGGCAACCGCGGCGTCGTTGCCTTGCAGGATCGCGTTCTGCAGCGCGGTGCGGCCGAGCGCATCGACGTGATCGGGGTTCGCGCCGTGTGCGACGAGTACCGGCAGCATGTCGAGGCGGCCGAACAGCGCGGCGAACGACAGCGCCGTTTCGCCGGCGTGATTGGTCTGGTCGATCGGGCAGTGCGTGTCGGCCAGCCGCTTCGCGATCGCGGTCTCGCCCTTGAACAGCGCGCCCATCAGGGCCGTGTTGCCGTGACGATCGCCGAGACACGGGTCCGCGCCGTTGCGCAGCAGATAGTCGAGCGTTGCAGGCTGGTCGCGATAGGCGGCCAGGATGACCGCCGTATAACCTTCGCGTGTCGTCGCGTCGATCGGGTAGCGCGCGTCGACGAGTGCCTGCAGGATGTCGATGCGACCGAGGCGCGCGGCGGCAAACCATGCGTCGTCGTAGCGGCGCAGGTCGGCGTGCGCATCGGGGTGCGGCACGGCTGCGGGCGGTGCGGTTTGTGCGCAGGCCGCGAGCACGGCGGCTCCGGCGATCGCGAGCGCGCGGGAGAGGGCGGTTCGGAGTCGATTCTTCATCAGCAATGCGCGCCGCGCGTGGCCGCGCGGCGCAATCGGATCGATGGGTCGGGACGCGAAGGCCGCACCGGCAGCCTTCGCGGGATTACCCGATCAGTTCTCGACGAGTTTGTCGGCGAGCGATTTCACGCGGGTCAGGTCGGCGTGCGTGGCACGCGCCAGGCGTGTCCCGTAGTCCGCATCGGCCTTGTAGAAGTACGACAGCATCGCGTACTTGTTCGCGTCGTTCGTCACGTGGTTCAGGTCACCCGACAACGCGGTCACCAGATCCTGCCGCTCCTGCGCGGGCAGCGTGCGGTAGTACTCGCCCGCCTGCCGGAAGTTCAGCGTCTTGCGGATCGCGGCTTGTTGCGTCGTGCCGGCAAGCGGCGTCTGGACCGACTTGTAACGCGGATTCTGCGCGAGTTCGTTCAACGCCGACGGCTCGTAGTTCACTTCGCCCTTGCGGTCGCCGAAGTTCATCGCGCCGTCCTGGTTGTTGTTCGTGACGGGCACGCGCGGACGGTTGATCGGCAACTGGTTGAAGTTCGCGCCGAGGCGGTACATCTGCGTATCGGCGTACGAGAACATCCGGCCCTGCAGCATCCGGTCTTCCGACGGCTCGATGCCCGGCACCATCCGCGACGGGGCAAAGGCGGATTCCTCGGTCGACTCGAAGTAGTTGTCCGGCACGCGGTTCAGCGTCAGCGTGCCGATCTTGCGCTCCGGCACGCCGGTCCATACCTTGGTGTCGTCGAGCGGGTTGAAGTCGAACGCGTCGAGCTCGGACGGCTTCAGCACCTGGATGTAGAGATCCCACTTCGGTGCGTTGCCCGCCTTCAGTGCGCCGTACAGATCGTTCGTCATCAGGTTCCAGTCCGCGCCGATCGAGCCCGGAATGTCCTTCGGGCGCAGCCCGTGCATCCCTTGCGCGCTCTTCCAGTGGAACTTCACGTACGTGTACTTGCCGTCGGCGTTGACGAACTTGAATGCGTGCACGCCGTAGCCGTCCATGTTCCGGTACGAATCGGGCATGCCCTCGATCGAGTACAGCCGGGTCAGCATGCTGGTTGCTTCGGGCGCGTGCGCGAAGAAATCGAACGCGAGGTTCGCATCCTGCACGCCGGTGACCGCGCTCGGCTTGTTCGCGTGGACGAAGTCCGGGAACTTGATCGCGTCGCGGATGAAGAAGATCGGCAGGTTGATCCCGACCAGATCCCAGTTGCCCTGTTCCGTATAGAACTTCACGGCGAAACCGCGCGGATCGCGCGCCTGCTCGGGCGAGCCGCGATAACCCATCACGGTCGAGAAGCGGACGAACACGGGTGTTTTCGTGCCGGGCGTGAAGACCTTGGCCGTCGTCAGGTCGCTGATGTCGGCGCTCGGCACGAATTCACCGAATGCACCGGTGCCGCGGGCATGCACGACACGCTCGGGGATGCGTTCGCGATCGAAGCGCTGGAGTTTTTCGATGAGATGCGAGTCTTGCAGAAGCACCGGCCCGTTCGGCCCGGCTGTCTGCGAATTCTGGTTGTCGCCGACGGGCGAGCCGTTGTCGCGCGTCAGTTCGGCTGCATGTGAGGAAGAGGCCAATGCGACGCAGGCCGCGGCAATCATGCTCTGCAAGAAGCGATTCGCGGTGTTTGACATATCGATGAGGTTCCTTGGATGAAATTCGGGGGAAGACCCCGCCGAACTGTAGTCTCGTCGACATGCGCGATGCCAATTGAATCTCTCTAATTGAGTGATAGGTGATCGTTGTTACTTGAGGATGATTCGGCTAACTAAGTTATTTCATGACCGGCCGACGGGCAGCAGGCCAACGCGATACGGGCCACGGATGCTCTATCGGTCTAAAGTCGTGCGGTACGTGTATGGAAGCGGATCGATGACGCGATGACCGTGCCGACTGCAAGGCCGCTGAAGAGGATCGACAACGCGCGCGATAGCAGCGGCGGCACGAGGTGCACCACCGCAGCCGTCGGTGGCCCGCGTCGTCAATACGCCGATTCGGCGCCGTCCTGATCGGTGACGATCGCCACCCCCGAACTCGTGCCGAGCCGGGTCGCGCCGGCTTCGATCATCGCCAGCGCGGCCGCGCGGTCGCGCACGCCGCCCGATGCCTTCACGCCGAGCACGGGGCCGACCGTGCGGCGCATCAGCGCGACATCCGCGAGCGTCGCGCCGCCGTGGCCGAACCCGGTCGACGTCTTCACGAACGCGACGCCGAGATCGCGGCACATCTCGCACACGCGCACCTTCTCGTCGTCGGTCAGCAGCCCCGTTTCGAGGATCACCTTGAGCGGTACCGCACCGCAGGCGCGGTGCACGGCTTCGATGTCGGCCTTCACGTCGGCGGCGCGGCCGCTCTTCAGCGCGCCGATGTTGATCACCATGTCGATCTCGCCGGCGCCCGCCGCGATCGCGGCGGTGGCTTCGAATGCCTTGGCGGCCGACAGCCCCGCGCCGAGCGGAAAACCCACCACGGCGCAGACGAGCACGCCGGTATCGGCCAGCTCGCGCGCGGCGAGCGGCACGTTCGCCGAATTCACGCAGACCGAGTAAAAGCGATGCTCGGCCGCCTGGCGGCAGAGGTCGCGGATCTGCGCGTCGCTCGCGTCGGGCGCGAGCAGCGTGTGATCGATGGTTTGAGCGAGTTGGGCGTTGGAAAGCGGCATGTTTCAGGACTCCACGGATCGTGTGCCGGAAGGGCACACGGAAAGTTGATGTTTTCACATCGGTTTGTTACAAATACGACATTCCGGCCGGGCCCGCGCGCCCGGCACGACAAGCGACGGACGCGGCGCGCACGCAGGATACTGGCATGGAAACGAAGAAGGGCGAACGAATCAAGACGCTGATGAACGTGCTGCAAGGGCAGAACGCGATTCATCTGAAGGAAGTCGCCGAGCTGTTCGGCGTATCGGAAATGACGATCCGCCGCGATCTCGCGGACAACCCGCACGGCCTCAGCCTGATCGGCGGCTACGTGACCCGCCACTTCGCCGCGCAGCGCAGCGACATCGGCGAGTACGTGGTCAGTGCCGAGAACGACCGGCAGACCGAGGAGAAGCGCCGCATCGGCAAGCTGGCCGCGCAGTTCGTGACGACCGGCGACACCATTTTCGTCGACTGCGGCTCGACCACGCCGTTCGTCGTCGACTTCATTCCGGACGACCTCGAATTCACCGCCGTCTGCAATTCGCTGAACGTGTTCGCGAAGCTGCAGCAGAAGCCGCATTGCAGCGTGATCCTGTGCGGCGGTGCGTACCATCGCAAGAACATGGTGTTCGAGTCGGTGGCCGAGACGGGCATCCTCGACACCGTGCGCGTGTCGAAGGCGTTCATCTCGGCGGCCGGCGTGAGCGACCGCTGCGGCGTGACCTGCTTCAACTTCCACGAAGTCGACGCGAAAAAGAAGGTGATGGAACGCGCGCAGAACCGCTTCCTGCTCGTCGACCACACGAAGTTCGACGAAGTGCGCGCGGCCTATTTCGCCGAGCTGACCGACTTCAACTACGTGATCTCGGACGGGCAACTGAGCGGCCGCTACGAAACGACGATCCGCGAACACGGGATCGCGCTCGTGACCTGACGCCGCGCGGGCGGGCATCGCGCTTTGCATGGCCTCATGCATGGCGGGCTTCCGCCGCGCTCAGGTAGCCGGTGACGACCTCGAAGCGGCGCGTCGCGCCCGGCGCGAGTGTCGCGACATGGCCCTTGCGGCGTTCGGCCTGATAACCCTCCGGCTCGCAGGTCGACGGCAGCGCGAATGCGGCGACCTGCTGGTCCGCGTTGTGCAGGATCCACCGCGTCGCGTGCGGGAATTGCTCGGGGCGGTACGCAGTGTGGAATGCGCCGCCGTCCGGATGCGCGAGCCGGAAATGCGCGACGCCGCCGGCATCCGTTTCCGCCTCGTTCATGAAGAACACGATCTCCGGGTCGTACAGCGCGGGCGCATCGAGCGTGTGAAGCCGTTGCGGTTCGCGCGCGAGCGTGGCCGTGTAGTCGCGCCATGCGGCGGTCGGCTTCACGTGCGCGGGCACGCTGTCGCGCAGCCGCAGCCCGTTGTGCGGCAGCGACTGCACGAAACGGCCGCCGGGCACGTACGCGTAGTTCAGGTGCGCCATGTACATCAGGTCCATCGGCGCGCCGCCGAGATTCGTCACGTCCATCGAGATCGTCATCTGTGCGTCGTGCTCCATGAGCCGCACCGACGGACGCGCCATGTAGTGGCTGCCGAAACCCTGCACGTATTCGTACTCGCCGGTCACTTCGACGAACGCACCGCGCGCGTCCGCGCCGACGACCAGGCTCGCGCGGTCCATCGGCGCGCACGGCATCTCGCCGTGCAGCGCGTGCGTGTCGTCCGGCCCCGGGCAGCCGTTGCGCAGCAGCCCGCTGTGGAACATGAAGCAGCCGTAGGTATCGATGATCGAAGCCGCGCGTTTCGGTTGCCGGAACATGTGCTTCATCGTCAGGTCGCGGCCGTCGAACGCGGCGGCCCAGATCATCTGGCCGAGATACGGCAGCACGACGAGATGGCCGCGCCGGTTCTCGAGCTTCAGCGCCTCGACGCCGGACGGATACGCGAACGCGGTGACGGTCAGGCCGTCGGTGCGGTACAGCGTGCGCGGCGTGTCGCGGAAGTCGTCGCGCCGCAGTTCGATCTCGCCTCGCATGCTCATGCTCCCGACGTGTTGCGCGTCGCGGCGTAGCGCGCGGCTGCGTGGCCGTCGGCGGTTGCGTCGGGCGTCGCGGCCGGCAGGTGGCGCAGGCAGTAGAAGCCGTAGTAGACGATCACGACGAAGCAGGCGAGCGGCACGACGAACGCGAGCTGCATGTTGCCGCCCGTGTGGTCGGAGATCAGCCCCTGGATCAGCGGCACGACCGCGCCGCCGACGATGCTCATCACGAGGATCGAGCCGCCGTATTCGGTGTCCTTGCCGAGCCCGTCGATCGTGAGGCCATAGATGGTCGGCCAGCACGGGCCGAGGAACACGCTCACGCCCACGGCCGCATAGACGGCCGTGATGTTGTGCACGCTGATCGTATACGCGAGCAGCGCGATGCACAGGATGCCGTAGACGATCAGCACCTTGGCCGGGCCGACGCGCTTCATCACGAGCGTGGCGACCAGCTTGCCGACGAAGAACGCGAAGAACGTCGCGAGCAGGTAGTGCGACGCACCGCGCTCGGTGAGGCCGCCGATCTGCATCGCGAGCCGGATCGTGAAGCTCCACACGCCCACCTGCGCGCCGACGTACAGGAACTGCGCGACGACGCCCGCGACGAAGCGCCGGTTGCCGAACAGGCGCGCGAGCGTGCCGCGCGCGTCGATCCGGTGCGTGGCCGCGCCGGGGCCGTTGCCCTTGCAGGCCGGGTACGGCGTGAGCGCGAACACGATGAACATGGCGACGAGCACGACGATCAGCCACTTGTACGGCTCGAGCGTGGCCTGGATCATCGCGAGCTGGTGCACGTGGGCTTCGGCCGCCGACATCGCGGCAAGCTGCGCGTGCGACGCATCGCCTTCCTTGAAGATCAGGAAGCTGCCCATGTAGACGCCGGCCATCGCGCCGAACGGATAGAACGTCTGCGAGATGTTCAGCCGCCGCGTGCTGGTTTCGCGCGGGCCCATCAGCGTCGAATACGAGTTCGACGCGGTTTCGAGGAACGACAGGCCCGCCGCGATCACGAACAGCGCGACGAGGAACATCCCGTACTTCGCCATCGACGCGGCCGGGAAGAACAGCAGGCAGCCGGTCGTGTAGAGCAGCAGGCCGACCAGGATCGTCGTCTTGTAGCTGAACTTCTTCACGACGGTCGCGGCCGGAATCGCGAGGAAGAAGTAGCCGAGATAAAACGCGGACTGCACGAACGCCGATTCGAAATCGGACAGGAAGAACGACTTCTTGAACTGCGCAATCAGCACGTCGTTCAGGTTCGCGGCGGTGCCCCACAGCGCGAACAGGCAGCACAGCAGCGTGAAGGCGAAGAGCGGCGTGCGGTTCAGGTAATAGCCGTCGGGTGTGTGTTCGATTCTGGCTCGGCCCATGGGTGTCTCCTTCCTGGTTGTCTCGTCGATGAAGGCGCCGTTCAGATGCCGGCGTCGCGGAGGAAGCGTTCGAACGTCGCGGTGTCGGCGTACGACTTCTGCGTGCCGAGGCCCGTGACCGAATGCGCGGCGTACGCGGACGCGTAACGCATCGCGTCGAGCGCGTTGCGCGATGCGGCGTAGCAGCGCGCGAAGCAGCCGATGTATGCGTCGCCGGCGCCCGTCGTGTCGCGCGCGTCGACCGGCACGCCGGGCACGTGCCGCACGCCGTCGCGCGAGACCAGCAGCGAACCGTCGCTGCCGAGCGTGACGAGCACGTGCTTCAGCCCGCGCGCGACCAGCGCTTCGGCGGCGCGTGCCGCGGTGTCGCGCGAATCGACCGGCATGCCCGACACGATCGCGAGCTCGGTTTCGTTCGGCACGAAGAATTCGACGGTGCGGATCCGCTCGAAATCGAGATCGGCGACCGCGGGCGCGGGGTTCAGCAGCACCGGGATGCCGTGGCGCGCGCCGAATTCGATCGCGTGATAAACGGTGTCGAGCTCGATCTCGAGCTGCAGCACGATCAGTGCGCATTCGGCGAGCTGCGGCGCGGCCGCGTCGATGTCGGCCGGCGTCAGGTGGCGGTTGGCGCCCTTGACGATCAGGATGCTGTTGCTCGAATCGGGCTCGACGAAGATCGGCGCGACGCCGCTCGGCACGCCGGCGACCTTGCGCACGTGCGTGGTGTCGATGCCTTCGCGCGTGAAGTTGCGGATCGTGTTGTCGGCGAATACGTCGTCGCCGACCTTCGTGACCATCACGACGCGCGCGCCGAGGCGGGCGGCCGCGACCGCCTGGTTCGCGCCCTTGCCGCCGCAGCCCAGTTCGAAATTCGGCGCCTCGAGCGTTTCGCCCCGGGCGGGCATGCGTGCGACGTAGGTCACGAGGTCGACCATGTTGCTGCCGATGACGGCGATTGTCTCCATCTGCGTCTCTTCCTTGGTATGGGGTGCGCCGCGCGGGTGGTGGGCGGCGGCATGCACGATGTGATAATAAAATCACATTGATTGTGAAAATGCAATCACATGATGTTCGAAGGGTTACGCCCGACGCGCGATGTGGATGGGGTGGCTTCTCGGGAGAAATCGACGTATTGGCCGGTTTTGCCGTCGGATGTCGGATGAATTCGACGCGGCAGGGGCCCGGCGCCGCGGAGCACCGCAGCAGGAATGCCGTTCGGGTGTGGGGAGGGTCGCCGGGCGTGACGGGTCGGCTCGACCGATCCGGCGGCGGCGATGCGGGCGCTTTCGCGTGTTCTTGCCCGGCGCTTACGCGTACTCGGCGATCAGCGTATCGAGATTGCGCTGCGCGAGCGGTGTGAGCGGCGCGAACTCCGCCGATTGAAACAGCGGAACCTGCGCGCGCAGATGTTCGAGCGCCTGCTTGCGGCCCTCGCGGAATGCAGCCGATGGCGCATCGGGATCCTGCGCCCACTCGCATGCGATTGCGCGATCGTATTCGCGCAGTCGATCGGGCGCGGCCGCGAGGATCGCGAGATCCGCGTCGAGAAAAATCCGCCCGGCACGCTGCACGTCCGGGGCGGACGCGAACGCATCGGGCAGCCGGTGCGACTTCGTCGCGAGTACGAGATCGTGCGCAACGGACACATGCGATGCGTGCGCACGCAACCAGGATGCGCTGCAGTGTGCGTTCGTGACCTGCACGAGCCATTGCGCGCTGCGTGCTTCGTTGTCCGCATGATCCGGCAGGGTCGTCGCATACACGAAGTCGTGCGCCCATACCGCAAGCTCGATCACCGGCCACAGCGGTTCCGCGCGATACGGTGCGAGATGCGCGAACAGCTCGGCCAGGTGCGCGAGCGTGTGGTAGTGGCGTTGCGGCTCGCCATACGCGTGCTCGACGAGCGGCCAGACGGCGGCCGTGCCGAAGCAGGCATCGCAGGAGGCGTGCAGCGTGCGGGCGAGGTCGGGGGCGAGGGCGTTCATGAGCGGCAATCGGCTCGGGCTGGCGATGCGCGCAGCATAACAAACGCGGCGGCGTGTGCAGTGCTTGCTGCGTATCGATCCGGCGATAGCCGCGGATCTTGTCGACGGCATATCGCGGCGTGGCGGGCGGGGCGGCCGCACCGCATTTCCGATCCGGCGGTGGCCGGACGGTGGCGGCCGGTTCGTCATCGCAACGGGTTGCCCGCGCGCAGCGCGATGCTGACGATCGCGACGATATTTCCGCCCGGCGCGTCTACACGTTGACGACGCCGCGCCCGAGTTCGACCACGCGCCCGCCGACACCGATCTTGCCGTTTGCACTGACCGACAATCGCAGCAGGCAAGGCCGACCGACGGCTTCGCCTTGCTCGACCTGAAACACGGCGGGCAGGTCGCGGTTCATCGCAAGCAGCCACCCGCCCAGGTTCGCGCAGGCCGATCCCGTCCCCGGGTCTTCCGACACGCTGCCTTGTTTCACGAAGAAGTAACGCGACACCACCGTGCCCGGACGCTCGGCATCGAACGCGAATACATACGCGGTCTTGCGTCCGAGGCTGCTGGTCGGCCAGATGCCGATGCCCGCGCTGTCGGGCCGCGCGCGGCGCACGGCGGCGGGGTCCTTCAGCGCGACGAGCAACTGGTCGGCGCCGGTATCGACCCAGATCGGCGGGGCGAGCAGGTCGTCTTCCGTCAGCCCCAGCAGGGCCGCCGTCCGGGCATCGGACAACTCGCAAGCCGCCGTCTTCGGCATGCCGGCATGCGGCGCGGTAAACGTCCACACGTCGTCGTGCGCGCCGACGTCGACCACGCCGGCCTTGAATTCGAGCGCGAGTTCGTTGCCCGCGCCCAGAAGGTCGCGCACGACATGCGCGGTGCCGAGCGTCGGATGGCCGGCAAAGGCCATCTCGTAGCCCGGCGTGAAGATGCGAACCCGCGCATGCGCGCGCTCCGACGGCAGCACGAAGGTCGTTTCGGACAGGTTGAACTGCACGGCGAGCGCCTGCATGGTCGCGTCGTCCATGCCGCGCGCATCCTCGAATACGCAAAGCGGGTTGCCGCCGAACGTCGATTCGGCGAATACGTTCAGCAGGCGGAAGGCATAGGCGGTCATTGGACGCTCGCGTCAGTGTGGTGATTCACGTACCTGAGTGGAGTGCGCGCCGCGCGATGCGCTTCGCGCGGGCAGCCGTGCAGGGTCGCATGGGTCAGCTCGCCTTGTCGAGCGGTGCAAGCATCGCCTGCATGTCGGGATGCTTCAGGACTTTCCGGTACTCCGCCGGGCTCATCGCATCGATCAACACGCGCCCGCTCACGTCTGCCTTGATGTACTCGACCGCGAGCAGCGCAATGACCGGGTTGGTCGTCAAGGTGGCGTGATCGGGCGAATGATCGCCGAATTCCGCCACCACGGCCTCGGTGTTGTCCGCCACGGCGACGGCGAGCCGGCGGCCGGACAGCCTGAGCCGCGCGCTGGCGCCGCATTTGGCCATGTCGTAGTGGCGCGGCCCGTTGAGCGTGCGATTGCCGTAAATCGCCACGTGCGTGTCGACGCCGCGTGCAGCGGCGGCCTCGAGCAGCGGCCCGAGGTCATCGATCTCTTCGTCCCAGACGCCCGCGAAGATCTGCGTTTTCGCGTTGACGATGACGCGCGCGAAGGCGCTGGCGATCGCTTCCCGCCCGCTCAGCGACCAGACGAGCCCCGGCTCCTGTTGAACCGGCAGCCGGTCGAGCGCGCCCGCGGCCGTTTCGAGATCCGCATTGAAGCGCTTGCGCAAATCCTCGAGCAACGACCGGTGGGGCACGGCCGCATAGCGGACGGGCTCGGAACGGTTGACGAGCACCGCACCGCGCGCCTCCAGACGCCCCAGCGTTTCATAGATCTTCGAAGGCGGCATGCCGGCGCGCCGGCCGACTTCCGCCCCCGTCAGCGCGGCCTGCCCGACGAGGGCCGCGTAGGCCTGCGCTTCGTATTGGGTGAATCCAAGCCGGATCAACGACGTGATCAGCTCCGTGTTTTCGCTCATGTGTATCGGCTCCGGCTCTTGCGCCCACGGCGACTTGCATGGGCCTGCTTGATTAACTACTGGAGTAGTATACAATCGCTCGAACTTACTACCCAAGTAGTAGGCGATGCTTCTCAACCTGACTGGAGAGATCTTCAACATGCGAAAACGGATCAGCACCGGCTCCCCGTGGGAGCCCAAGGTCGGCTACTCGCGCGCGGTGGTCGTCGACAACACCATCTACATTTCGGGGACGGCCGGCAAAGGCGCGGACGTGTATGCGCAGACACGCGATGCGCTGGCGACGATCGACCGGGTGCTGGCGGACAGCGGGTTCTCGTTGTCCGACGTCGTCCAGAGCCGCCTGGTGGTCGCGGACTTTGACAACTGGGAAGCCGCCGCACGCGCGCACGGGGAGATCTACGGCGATATCCGGCCGGCGTTTTCGCTGGTGCATGCGCTTCCGTTCGTCGATCCGGAGATCCTGGTCGAAGTCGAGGCGATCGCGGTCAGGCCCGCGGCATGACCGTCGCCGGCAACCGCGGGCCGCTGTCCCGCACCGCGACGGCCGTGCTTGCGCTGGCGGCCGGCGTGGCGATCGCCAACGGCTATGCGTTGCAGCCGTCGCTGTCGGCGATCGCGAGCGAGTTCGGGGTGGCGGCGTCGCGCATGGCGGCGCTCGCCTCCGTGACGATGCTCGGTTATCTGGTCGGCCTCGCCGTGCTGGTGCCGCTGGTCGACCGCTTCAGCCCGCGCGTGCTCGTCTCGATGCAGATGGGCGCGCTCGCGCTGTTGCTCGCGTGCGCGTCGTTGTCGCCCGGGCCGCTCGTGCTCGATGCCGCGTTTTTCCTGGTGGGCGCGGCAACCACGGTCGCGGCGCAATGCAGCGCCGTCGCCGGAAAACACGCGGATCCGCAACGGCGCGGCGTGGCGATGGGGGCCGTGTCGGCGGGCATTTCCGCCGGGATCCTGCTGAGCCGTTTCGCGGGCGGCGTGTTGTCGCAATGGTGCGGATGGCGCGGCGCATTGCTCGTGCTGGCCGGATGCGTTGCGCTGGCCGCCGTCGGCGGTGCGGTGCTGTTGCCGGGCGGCCGGCCGGAAGGGCTGCCCGGCCGTGCGAATGCGATCGCCGCGATTCCGCGGTTGCTGCGCGACAGTGCGCCGTTGAGGCGTCGTACCTGCGCCGGCATGCTCTGGTTCTTCGCGTTCAACCTGGTCTGGGTGGGGCTCGCGCTTCGTCTGGCCGGGCCGCCGTATAACCTGGGTGCCGCCGCGATCGGTGCATACAGTCTCGCGGGCGTGCTGGGCCTCGGCGTGACGCGCGTTGCCGGAAAACTCGCCGATCGATTCGGCGATCGCGCGGTCATCCGGGGCGGCCTTGTCGTGGCGGCCGTGTCGACCTTGCTCCTTGCCGTTGCGCTCGGTCGACCTGGATGGCTGGCTGTCGGGCTGGCGTTGTTCGATGCCGGTTGCTTTGCCGCGCAGGTCGCGAACCAGACGCGCGTCGTCGCGATTCAGCCGGCCCGCGCCGGGGTCTTGAGCGCAGCGTACCTGACGCTGTACTACGCGGCCGGTGCCGGCGGCGCCGTCGCGGCCGGGCTGCTCAACGCGCGGGTCGGGTGGGGCGCGATGATGATCGTGACGGCAGCGGCCATCGCGGCGGCCGGGTGGATCGGTACCGCATCGGCGCGCATCGATGCGCGGAGCGAGCCGACATCCGTCGCTTGAGCGAGGACGCGACGTGCGCGCGCGGTCGAACGGAATCCCGCTTTTTCGTGCATGATCGGTTTCTCCGTTGATCGACGGCGATCGGGTTTCGGCATTCAATCATCCGCAACGCTGGCGGATATTTTTACGCCGGAGCAGACAGTCGCGCACCCGCGCGTGTCATTTGCGATCGCATGCGAACACCGGTTCATCGGATTGACCACAACGACGCCGCGCCCATGCAACACGTGTCGGGTTCAGTGTCGTGCAGCGTGTGCAGGTGCCGCACGCAGGAGGCAGACATGGAACCAGACAGAGGCGTCGTGAATGCCGGCGCCGGGTTGGCAGGCGCGCACGCGGAAGCCGGCTCGCCGCAGGCCGCGCTGGAAGCGATCGTCCGTGGCGTCGAAGGTCACGGCATTCCTGCCGGCACCGACTGGCCGACGGCGAAGCAATTCCTCGCGGACAACGACGGGCAGTGGAAATTCTCGGCGGTGCTGGTCGCGATCGTCGCACGGCGCGAGCCGACGATCCTGTTGACCCGGCGCGCGTCGAATCTCAGCGAATACTCGTCGCACGTGAGCTTTCCGGGCGGACGCCCGGCGGAGGCCGACCGCGATATCGGCGCGACCGCGTTGCGCGAGGCGTTCGAAGAGATCCGTCTCGCGCCCGGCGCGGTCCGCGTGGTCGGCAGCTTGCCGATCCATAAAACCAGAAAGCGTCACCACGCGATCTTTCCCGTGATCGGCATCGTGCCGGAAACGGCGACATGGGAGGCGGCGCCCGCGGAAGTCGCGGAAATCTTCGAGTTTCCGTTCGCCGCGCTGCTGAATCCGGATCTGCCGCGTCAATACACGGACGGCGAACGCATGGGCGCGTGGTATTGGGCGGAGCAGACGCAGGACATCTGGGGCGTGACGGCCTTCATCCTGAATTCGCTCGCGGGCCTGGCACGCGATGCCGCGCACGGCGAGCCGGCGCGCCGCGACTAGTTCATGCACCGGGCCTGCGTCCGGCAAGGGTGATTCATGGAGATCGCGGAAACGTTCGGCGACGAAGGATTCGACATCCCTCGCCGCTATTTTGCGGCCGTCGCGATTCTGGTCGGCGTATTCATGTCCGCGCTCGACAGCGCGATCGTCAATATCGCGCTGCCGACGATCTCGACCGACCTGCGCGTGAGCGCGGCGTCGGTCATCTGGGTCGCGAATGGCTATCAGGTGGCGAGTGCGGCGACGATGCTGACGTGCGCGTCGCTCGGCTCGAGAATCGGCGAGCGACGCTTTTACACGATCGGGCTGGTGTTGTTTACGATCGCGTCGCTCGGCTGCGGGCTGGCGTCCACCTTCGGCGCGCTGGTGGCGATGCGGGTCCTGCAGGGCATCAGCTACGCGATCCTGATCAGCGTCGGCTACGGTCTCTACCGGGTGATTTTCCCGCCCGCCTCGCTCGGGACGATCTTCGGTGTCAATGCGCTGGTATTTGCGGTGGGGACCGCCGTCGGCCCTGCATTGGGCGGCTTGATCGTCTCGTGGGCATCGTGGCCCTGGCTGTTCTTCATCAACCTCCCGTTCGGGATCGCCGCGATCGCGTTCTCGTTCGTCGCGCTGGGAAAAGACACGCATCGGGAGCGCGGCTTCGACGTGCCGGGCGCGGTGACTTCCGCCGCGGCATTCGGCCTCCTTGCGCTCGCCGTCGACCAGATCGGGCGGTGGAGCAACCGTACCGTGCTCGTGCTTGCCGTCGCTGCGGCCGTGCTGATGCTGGCATTCTGCGTCGGGCAGGCCAGGGCGCGGCATCCGCTGTTGCCGCTGGACATTTTCCGGTCGCGCCGATACACGTTCGCGGTGCTGACGTCCGTGACGATGTTCGTGTCGCAGGGCATGGCGCTGGTCGCGTTGCCGTTCGTGCTGCAGCACACGTATGCGTACGGCGTGCTGAAATCGGCGCTGGTCTTTACGCCCTGGCCGATCGCGGTCGCGCTGTGCGCGCCGTTTGCCGGGCGACTGGCGAATCGTTTCAATGCGACGCAGCTGTCGAGTGTCGGCGTGCTGATGTTTTGTCTCGGGATCGGTTCGCTGATCCTGTTGCCCGCGCAACCATCCGCCGGGGATTTCCTGTGGCGCGTCGCACTGTGCGGCGTGGGGTACGGCTTCTTCCTGCCGCCGAACAACAAGGAGATGTTCGCCAACGCGGCGAAGAACCGCACGGCCACCGCTTCCGGCGTGCTGTCGACCGCGAGAACGACAGGTCAGTCCATCGGCGCCGCGCTGGTTGCCGTGGTGATCGCGCTCGTCAGCGGCGCGGGCGGAGGCGAGGGCGAGCGGCCATTTCCCGTCTACGTGTTCGCATTGGCCTGTGCGATCGCCGCGCTGTCGTTCTTCGCGAGCGTCGCGCGCATCTATCGGCAGCGGGGCTAGATGCGGTCGACGGAAATTGGCGCGTGGGCCTGGCGCGGTACCCGATTCAATGCGACGACACGAACACCGCATCGTCGAATGCCGCCGGAATGGCGAAGCTCTCGCGCATGCGCTGCGTTTCCTTCGCCGGCGTCAGGCCGAACAGGCGCTTGAATTCGCGGCTGAACTGCGACGGGCTCGTGTAACCGACCGCGTAGCCGGCCGCCTCCGCCGTCAGGTCCTTGCGCACCATCAGCAACCGCGCCTGATGCAGCCGTGTCGACTTCAGGTACTGCATCGGCGACACCTGCGTGATTGCCTTGAAGTGGCTGTGAAAGCTCGGCACGCTCATGCCGGCTGCGTCGGCCAGTTGCGGCACGTCGAGCGGTTGCGCGTAATCGGCGTGAATCACGCGCAGCGACCGGCCGATCCGGCCGAACTGCCCGCGCATCGCCAGCGCGCTGCGCATCGCGCTGCCCTGCGCGCCGGTGAGCACGCGGAAATACAACTCGCGCAGCAGCGCCGGGCCCAGCACCGCGGCATCGAGCGGCCGGCCCATCGCCTCGACGAAACGCAGTACCGACGCGTGCATCGTTGCATCCATCGGCGTCGACATCATGCTCCTGGGCACCTGCACGGGCTCCGCGATGCCTTCGCGGTCGATCTGTGCCGCGAGTTCGGCGGCCATCGTGAAATCGAGGTGCAGATACAGCGCGAGCAGCGGGCGCTCGGGCGTGGCGTCGGTTTCCATGCTGAACGGCACGGGCACGGACACCGCCAGGTAGTGATGCTCGTCGTACAGATAGCGCTCGCCGCCGAAGTAGCCGCGCTTGCAGCCCTGGCACACGATCACGATGCCCGGGTCGTACAGCACCGGCGTGCGCGACAGCGCGCGGTTCGACCGCAGGATGCGCACGCTCGGCAATGCCGTCAGGTTGTAGCCTTCGTCGGGCGCCAGCGCGCGCAGCAGCGTCACCAGACGCTTCCGGTCGCGCGGCGGCAGCGATGGGGATCGGGCGGAGGCGGGCTCGAGGCTCATAGTTTTGTGCAAGAAAATCAGCGGAATCGGGCTTATTCGACGGGGGGCGTCAGACTAGTATGCACGCTCCAATCGACATACGGGAGAAGCTCACATGGCATCCGCAAACCTCATGCTCATTACCGGCGTCAGCAGCGGCTTCGGCCGCGCGCTCGCGCAGGAGGCGCTTGCCGCAGGTCACACGGTGGTCGGCACCGTGAGAAGCGCGCAGGCGGCGCAGGCTTTCGAAGCGCTGTCCGCGCGGGCATTCGCGCGCGTGCTCGACGTGACCGACTTCGATCGCATCGACAGTGTCGTGGCCGAAATCGAGGCGAACGTCGGGCCCGTCGACGTGCTCGTGAACAACGCCGGCTACGGGCACGAAGGGATCATGGAAGAAGCGCCGCTCGCGGAGATGCGCCGGCAGTTCGACGTGAACGTATTCGGCGCGGTGGCGATGATGAAGGCGGTCGTCCCGTTCATGCGCGAGCGGCGGCGCGGGCGCATCCTCAACATCACGTCGATGGGCGGCCACATCACGATGCCGGGCATCGCTTACTACTGCGGCAGCAAGTTCGCGCTGGAAGGCATTTCCGAAGCCGCCGGCAAGGAACTCGAGCCGTTCGGCATCGCGGTGACGGCCGTGGCGCCGGGTTCGTTCCGCACCGACTGGGCCGGCCGGTCGATGATGCGCACGCCGCGCTCGATCGCCGATTACGACGCGATCTTCGACCCGATTCGCCAGGCGCGCGAGGAGAAGAGCGGCAAGCAACCGGGTGATCCGGTGAAAGCGGCGCGGGCGATACTCGCCGTCGTTGCGGCGCAGCATCCGCCGGCCCATCTGCTGCTCGGCAGCGATGCGCTGCGGCTCGTGCGCGGCAAACTCGCGGCGCTGGACGAGGAAATCCGGGCATGGGAGGCGGTGACGGTATCGACGGATGGTTGAAGGGCGTAAGTCGAGATGTGAGCTGTCAGGCAGTCAGCGTCAGGTCGGGTCTGGGATTGCTTCGTTGTTGCTTCGTCAGGGGGGCGGGATCGGCCCATAAGAGACCATCGCGCACGCTAGAAGCGGACGTCGCACGCCTTGGTCGCCGACACTCACCACTGACGCTCCATCGAAAGCAAATAGGAATACGGACTGTCAATTCTCACTCGCCGTCGTTGGTTCGCTAACAACACTGCTGACGCCGTAAGCGAAATGCCTGAGCCAGCAAGCAAGGCTACAGAAGTGGGTATGCCTGCAAGGATTGCCGCCGAAGTCGGGGCAGCTGAGAAGAAAGACACCTTCAGCAGCCCATTGAGTCCGGCGTCCCAGTTTTGAGCTTTTAGGGACTCCCGGAGGCTACGCATTGCAGGCAGTACATTGGCTTGGTACTGATCTGAGACAGCTTGTCGCAGCGCTTCGATCGGAACTTCTTTCGGTAGGTCCGTCGTAAGACGTGCAACTTCTCGTCGGAACACAGCCAACTCTTCCTTATGTGCCTTCTTGAATTTGAGTATTTCTTTTACTGAAAGATCATTGGGCAGAGAGACACCCTGAACCATGAGATCGATGAGCAAGCTCGGTGCTACATTCGCTGGCAAGTTGCGCCTCGGTCCATATGCGTCGAAATGACGCCCAATTCGCCGGTTACCAGATGTGCCGAGAGGCTTTCCCTTTCGCACAGCAATTGCCAACTGGTCTGCTGAAGACGACTCGGTCACCAGCCCTAATCCTAGCCGTTGGGCTAACTGCGAAGCGAGCAGCGTCATGTAAAAGTTGGCAAAGCCGGGCGCCACATGAAACCAACCATCATCATTTAGCCCCCGCTCAAGTTCCGAGCGAATAATATATGGAAGATTTTCTGGATGTATGTGTGCAAGCTCGCGCATCTCATGCGACATCTTTTCTGGATGAATTCGGCGAGTTGGATGTTTGTCAGTGTCGAACATGACACCTGCAGCAGAGGGGTCTGTGAGAAAGTCCAGAACCTTGTCGGTGAGTTCCTCTACCTCGTCCATGTCCGACGAAACTCGAACAGGTTCGAGCACTCCCTCATCGCAGAGCGCACGAGCAAAATCATTCGAATAGGGATCGCGATGTGAAATCGGAACTATCGTTCGGATCGTGTCCCAGAACAAAGCAGCACTGCGTAACCACCGTTCATCTTTAATGTCGATGTACGGATAGTAGAGCGCTGAGGAAAATGCTGCAGGCACTGGCCCCCCTTGATCGGAATTTTGCGATGGACTATCGGAGACGGATTTTATACGCGCCGACTGAACCCGTATACATCAAGTGATGGGGATGCTTACCCGTTTCTCAGAATAAATGCAAGCGTTTGCTGTTGCGCTCTCTCGCCCGGCTCGTCTGCCTTTTGATCATCTTGAGAAAGAGGATTGGATCGCGTCGAATGTCGAAAATTCAGATGCAGGTGTCGAATGACCATTCCTGGCCGAACGCAGCCGGCCACCGCCCTGTGACGCGCGACCGGCGCAGATCGACCCGGAGCCGTCACTGGCTATTCCGCTTGAATTTGGCTGCTATGCATTGCCGAGCGGACGGACGTCAAGAAAGGTAATTACCTAAGCCGCCATCATTGGGTTGTCTGGCGCAAGTTCGATTATCCGGCTCTCCGGATGGATTGTGATGCGTACGACGTCACCAGCGTCATAACCCTGCTCAAGCATCGCTTGAACCAGCCGATTAAGGACCGTCGCCCCTGACGAGCGATTGACGCAGTCAGCGGTTAACGCAGAATCGCACACGAGATATTCTCCCTCTGGCACATGCGGTACAGCGGCCGCTGGAATGAGACAAACCTTACTCTCGACGGCGAACTCGGTGACGATGTAGGGAAAGCTCACGCTTCCGTCGGAGTTACGGCGCACCTCGATCCGGTTCGGCATTCCCCCACGCGGCGACGTAGCGCGCACAAATGCGGTGGGATCGATGGGTCTTCCTATAATGGCGTAAATGCCGTGGCTGACGAGGCGCACAACTGGCGTCGTCATAAGGGCCGCCGAAAAGGTGATCAACTTGATGTCGGGAAGTGCGGACCTAAGCTCGAAACGACTGGCCACGCCGTCCCGTGCCTCAAGGGCCGCCACTAAGCGTAACTCCGTCTCTGATAGTTCCACGGCCGGGTTTAGTGGCGCGCTCACCCGATAATCGTCGTGCTGGACAACATGAAGCCACGTGAGTCGCTCCAGAACTGCGCGCGCGATATGGATCGGCGGAATCAGCATCAGCGTGCGATCACGGTCGAACTCCGCGGTCGCCGCCCGGCTTCGGAAGCGTATGATTGCTGCTAGCAGGTCGGCGATGTCAACTCGCCCACGCGCGACTGTGAAGACCTTGCGGACGACGCTCAGGATAATGTTGTGGCCGGGCTTTTCGGGCCCGAACCAGAACCATGATCTGTCAGCATCAAGCCACTCGAAGCCCGTCACCGACTGGAGCATATTGGCGGGGCTCGTACATCCCCGGCCATGGGTAAGCGGCGCGGTGCCGGCGACTGTAGGGAGATGCGCCACTCCGCAGGAACGGATCATCGCGTATGCAACGCTACGGACCGCTTTGACGTCTTCGATCTGCACGACGTCATCCTCGCTCAGACCATACGCCCATGAATCGATGCGCGAGCCGCCCGGTTGGGTGACCGGCTCACTCATTCGGACGATGCGCTTTCCAAGTAAGTCATTGGCAAAAACACATGCATCCTCGAACGTCAGATGTTCACCAAGTTGAGTACGCACCTGGTTATTTAGCAGGGACACGGGACAGGGCAAATGTGAGGCACACACGAGTTGCAGGGTATCGAGGACCGGAATATCAAATTCAAATTGGGAAGACCGCTCGATCAATTTCTCGATAATCTGACGCACGCGTTCTCTGGTGATTCCGAGGGGCGCGGCAAGTTCGTTTAAGGTAGTACCTTCCGCGCCCTTTACACCATAGCGGCAAGCAAAAAGATCCGCGTCGCGCTGTGCGCCCGCCTCGATCGGCTGATCGGGAAAGGCCAGATTCCGCCCTCGCGTTGCAAGACAGGTCGCAACCCTGCGGATCGCGTCGCTTATGGTATCGGCGACGATAGTCACCCGCTGTCGCTTGAGTGCAGGAACCGTCGGCTCTTCGCCGTCCGGTGCAAGGAGCCAGCCAGCTGGCAGCGCGAGAGCCATCTCCCATGCACACAGACGGTCGCTGTGGATCGAGCGGGGAAGCTCTCCTTTTTCCCATTTGAGCAAAGTTGGGACGGATATGCCGGACCGCTCGGAGATCTGTGCCCGTGACAGTCCGAGGTTGCGTCGGCGCGTGCATGCACGGAGACCCAATGCGCGGCCAGCGACCACCGGAATTGGCACTCGGTCGGATTGAACTGAAACCGTAAGCGACATGGGCGGCGACTCCATAACAACTGGGTCGGACAGGGGCTTGCCATCCGGTGACAGTAGCCACCCGGCGGGCACCTGAAGGGCCGCTTCCCATGCTGCGACTCTAGTCGGGGTCATGCTGTCGGGCAGATCACCCGATTCCCATCGAGCAATCGTCGGGGGCGTCACGTTAACAAGCGCCGCCATCTCCGAGATGGACTTTCGCAATGCCTTACGGCGAACGCAGGCGCGAGCCGCGAGATCGGGCGCAAGTGAGCGTGGGATATATGTCCGTGGTTCGGTCTTCACTGATTAGGTGCAGGCGGTGGAGTGGCGCGACGCTTTCTTGTGTGGAGCAGAAGCATTCGGATTCGCGTTTCGAATACCTCAGCGCGCTAGCTCAAAAATAATAGACTAATGTGGCAGACCGCCCAATAGCAGCAGATAAAGGCCGATGACGCAGTGCCGACTTTCAGCTATCGAATGACCGCTTGCTCTTAGTGGAGCTGCCGTCCGAATGCCCTCCTGACGCATCCGACGAAGGGCGCGTTCTGGCCGAACAGAGTCAGACGACCTGACGCCGTCTGTTCGGCCCATTCCAGCCTTATACAGTTGACGCAACGCCATCGTTCGCCCTTCTGGGCAGCGCCCACGTTGACCGGATTGCCGACGCTCGCTTGCATCGTGGCGTCATCGTTTAACAATAGTGTCCGATAATGGCTCCCGGCCAGTGTGCCATGTTCATCCACGTCACAGGAGCATCGCGATGCCATACGTCACAACGAAGGATCACGTCGAGATTTTCTACAAGGACTGGGGCCCGAAGGACGCGCAGCCCATCATGTTCCACCATGGCTGGCCGCTGTCGAGCGACGACTGGGATGCGCAGATGCTCTTCTTCGTCCAGAAGGGCTATCGCGTGATCGCGCACGACCGGCGCGGCCACGGCCGGTCGGCGCAGGTGTCGGACGGCCACGACATGGATCACTACGCGGCCGATGCGTTCGCGGTCGTCGAAGCGCTCGACCTGCGCAATGCGGTGCATATCGGCCACTCGACCGGCGGCGGCGAAGTGGCACGCTACGTCGCGAAGCACGGCGAGCCGGCCGGCCGCGTCGCGAAGGCGGTGCTGGTCAGCGCGGTGCCGCCGCTGATGCTGAAAACCGATTCGAACCCCGAAGGCTTGCCGCTCGAGGTGTTCGACGGTTTCCGGAAAGCGCTCGCCGACAATCGCGCGCAGTTCTTCCTCGATGTACCGAGCGGCCCGTTCTACGGGTTCAACCGCGAAGGTGCAACCGTGCATCAGGGCGTCATCCGGAACTGGTGGCGGCAGGGGATGGAAGGCAGCGCCAAAGCGCATTACGAAGGCATCAAGGCGTTTTCGGAAACGGACCAGACCGAAGACCTGAAGTCGATCTCCGTGCCGACGCTCGTGCTGCATGGCGAGGACGACCAGATCGTGCCGATCGCGGATGCCGCGCTGAAGTCGATCAAGCTGCTGAAGAACGGCACGCTGAAAACCTATCCGGGCTATTCGCACGGGATGCTGACGGTCAACGCGGACGTCCTCAACGCCGATCTGCTGGCTTTCGTGCAGGCGTAACGGCGACGCTCGGCGCAGGCCCGCTTCGGCGGGCTGCGCCGTTTTTGGACGGCTGGCGGCACCCGGTAACCGTGGCCGGTAGCGCCCGTCAGCCCCGTCAGCCCCGTCGCCCCGTCGCCCCGTCGCCCAGGCGGCCGGTTCGCCGGCCGCAGGGCTCAGCCCGGCCCGTTGAAGCGGATGCCCGGAAACGTCAGGCGCGGCATCCGGCCTTCCAGGAACGTGAGGAGTTCGCGCACCTGCGCGGCTTTGCCGGAGTCTTCCGGCCAGACGAGGTAGTACGCGTCGCCGGCATTGACGGCCGTCTTGAACGGCAGCACGAGCTGCTTCTCGTCGATTGCCGTCGCGCACAGCGCGAGATCGCCGATCGAGATGCCGTGGCCGGCGATGGCCGCCGCGATGCCCTGTTCGAGCATGTCGAACACCTGCCCGCGCGTGATGTCGACGTCCAGGTCGTGCCCGCTGCCCTTGAGCCAGCGGCGCCAGTCGCGCCGGTCGGGCGACGGGTGGATCAGCTCGCACGCCGCCGGATTCGTGCGTGCGACCGTCGCGGTCGCACGCGAGCACACCGGAATCAGCCATTCGTCGAACAGCTTCACGCACTGCGTGGCCTCGCCGAACTTGCCCGTGCCGAGCAGGATCGCGCAATCGTAGGATTCGCTGAAGAAATCGACGGTGTCGACATCCATCCACACGCTCGCGATCTGCACCTCGAATGCGGGCCGCGTGTCGCGAAAGGCGGCCAGCGCGTCGAGCAGCCAGCGCATCGTGAGCGTGGACGGCGCCTTGAGCCGCAGCACGTCGCGTTGCGACTGGAACAGCATGCAGGCTTCCTCGATCTGCCGGAAGCCGCGCCGCAGGCCCGACGCGAAGATCTGCGCTTCCGCCGTCACGGTCATCCTGGGGCCGCGCCGGACGAACAGTTTCCGGCCGAAGTAGGCCTCGAGCGTCCTGACGTGCTTGCTCACCGCGCTCTGCGTGAGGCTCAGTTCCTCGGCGGCAAGCGTAAACGAGCCGGTGCGCGCGGCGCTTTCGAATGCGCGCAAGGCGTAGACAGGGGGAAGCGGTTTGGCCTTCACGGGGTTTGAATATGAATAAAACTCATGTTATTCGACAGGATTTTCCGTTTTTCAGCAGCGGGCCGGGCACGCCATACTGCAAAAAACCGTGCAATCCGCCGCACTGAACCCCGATGATGCCATCGTAGCGCGCACGCGCGTCGATCCATCCAACAACTTTTTGTCATGGCACTCCATTACCCGCTGCTGTTCGCCTATCTCGCCGCGATCGTGCTGCTTATCGCGACGCCCGGCCCCGTCGTCATGCTCGTGGTCGGCACCGTCGCGCGGCGCGGGTTCCGCCAGGGCATGCTGACCGCGGTGGGCGCGAATGCCGCGAGCCTCGTGATGATCGCGGGGGCGATGCTGATGGTGTTCGGCGTCGTGCTCGTCAGCGATCGCCTGCTCACGGGATTGCACGTGGCGGGTTGCGTCTTCATCGCGGTGCTGGCCGTCCGGACGCTGCTCGGCGAATGGCGCGCCGGCCGTACGCGCGACGGCAACGGTGCCGCACCAGGCGAACCGGCGTCGCAGGCGTGGCGCTTGCCGGGTGTGGTGCGCGGCTTTCTCGTCGGCATCGCGAACCCGAAGGACCTGCTGTTCTTCGTCGCATTCTTTCCGCAGTTCGTCGGCATCACGCCGGATTCCCGCGTGAGCCTGGCCATCCTGGCCGCGCTGTGGATCGCGGTCGATTTCACGATCATGACCGGCTACATGGCCGCGATCAACCATCCGCTGATTCACCGCAAGCAACGATGGATCACGGCCTCGTCGGCGGGTGCGCTGCTCGTGATTGCGCTTGCCGGGCTCGGCGGCGCGATCTCGGGTGGCGCGTAAGCCTGCGGGCGATCTGCGTTACGTTTCGTTTGTCCTGTTTTTTGTCGAGTTCAATCATGTCCGGCACCGCCCCGACTTTCTCCGAGCACCTCTTTTCCTATGGCACGCTGCAACTCGAACCGGTGCAGCTCGCCACCTTCGGCCGCAAGCTCGACGGTCGCGAGGATGCGATGCCCGGTTACGCGATGACGATGCTGAAGATCGACGATCCGGAGGTGGTCGCGACGAGCGGGAAGACGCATCATCCGGTGGTGGCCTATACCGGCCGACCGGGCGACCGTGTCACGGGCACCGTGTTCGCGATCACGCGCGAGGAACTGCAGCACGCGGACGACTACGAAGTCGACGCGTATCGCCGCGATCGCGTGGTGCTGGAATCGGGCGTCAGCGCGTGGGTGTACGTGGATGCGGGTTCGCCGCGCCCGGAATGAATCCGGGGCACGGGAACGATCGACGTCGTCGCGTGTTTCCCGCTACCCGTTGCGCAGGAACACGACATAACCGCGGAACCACGGGTTTGTCGCGAGGTAGGGCGGCGCATCCCATTCGCCGCCCTGGATGATGCCGATGCGAAACGGCAATTGCAGCCGCGCGACGCGCGGCAGGTAGTCCGCGTAGTCGGGGATCGTGCGGCGGCCCTGGTAGGTCTGCACGACGACTTCGTCGACGATCCCCCTGAGCTGGTTGACCTGGTCGGTATCGATGCGGCTGCTCCAGTCGAGCAGCCCCGTGATGCTCAGCCGGCAATCGGCGGGCAGCGTCTCGCGCAGCGTCCGCAGGAATTCGAGGTAGTCCTGCAAGTGGCGCGTGCGTGCATCGAAGTCGATCTGGATGCCGGTGATCGTGCGACCCGACGCGCGCCAGCGTTCGAGTTGCGCGAGCATGATCTGCGTGACGCGCGGCGTCCAGCGCAGCGTATGCGCACGATAGACGAGCCACACGCGCGCATGCGGGGCGGGTGGCAGCGCGACGCCCTGTGCGATGACGCGTACTTGCGACTCGTCCCGCGGCGATGCCTCGATCTGCCCTTGCAGCACGTAGACGGCGCGGGCGCCGCGCACGACCGCCTGCGGTTTCACGCCCGCCCACAGCCAGAACGTGTCGTACTGCGCGGCATCGACGGTGCCGGCCAGCGCGACGCGTCCGGCCAGCAACAGCGCCATACACGTGACATACGCGACATACGCGACACGCTTCACGCGGCGCTTACCAGTAGTAGCGGAGTTTCTGCGCCCACACGCTGCCCGCGTAGCTGGCCTTCAGCGTATCGAACCAGCGCTTGCGCACGTTCTTCGGCACGTCCTTGCCGCCGCATTCGTTGGAGCCTGCCGGCGCATAGCACCTGATCGCGCGGTAGTACGCATACGCGCGGTCGTTCGGGTTCGCCTGCGCATCGGCCATCACCGTCACGTAGCTCGACATCCGCTCGTACGGCTTGCCCGCGAACTGCGACGGCGCCGCGCCGAGCGTCGGCGGCACGCGCGCGGCGTTCGCCGCCGACGCGTTGCGCATCCACGGAGGCACCACATCGCCTTCGAGGTTGGCCGTGAGCGGGTTGACGCGCACGAACTCGGCGAGGCAGTTCAACCCTTTCGCGTCGGCCGGATTCTGCTGGAGCGTCGCCGCGATGTCGCGCGCGGACGGGCACGTGTAGCCGTCTTCGGTTTTCGCACCGGACGCGACGAACGGCTTCAACGGATCGGCAGGCGTGCCGGACACCAGCGCGGCATCGGCGATGAACTCGGCGTAGTGCGAACGCGTGAGTTCCTTGTACAGCAGCGTGTACAGCGCGGTGTCGCGCAGCGCGCCGCCGGCCGCCGGGTTTTGTGCCTGCGCGCGCAGCAGGTCCGCGTTGGCGGCGCGCCGCAGCAGCACGGCGCGGATCGCGGCGTTCTGCACGGGCGAATCGTCGGCGAACGCGTCGTTGACGAGCCCGGCCTGTTCCAGGTTGATCGCGAGCGCGAGTTCCAGCGCCTCGCGCTGGAAGCGGAATTTCGCGAGCGGGATCAGGTCGCGCCACAGCTGGCGCGCCTTGTCGGCCTGGCCGCTATCCTCCAGCGCGAACCCGCGCAGCGCCTGCTGGCTCAGGGCGAAGTAGTCGAGCGGCTCGGTGGGCGCTTGCGGCAGCAAGGCGAGCGCGGCGTCCGGCTTGTGGCCGATCTGGACATACCAGGTCGCGAGCAGGTAGTCGTAGAGCGCGGGCGCGTTCGCGAAGCGCGGTTTCTGCGCCTGCAGCTCGTCCAGGGTCAGCGGCTTGCTGCGGCTCGAATCGCTGTTGTCCGACGTGCGCATGCGCAGCAGGTCGACGGTCGCGAGCACGGTCGGCGACTGGATCTGGCGCGCATCGAATTCCGTGCCGAACAGCAGCTTGCTGTCGAGTTCGTTCGCCAGCTGGATCAGCGGCACGTTCGACGTCGCCGGCGACCAGCGCGCGAGCGCGTGGCCGTACAGGTCGGCCTGCTGCGTGACGTTGCCGCCGAGCCACGCGACCCGCCGCAACAGCCCGTTCGCGGAGGTCGCGTAGCGTCCCTGCGGATAGATCTTCAGGTAGGTGCGAAACACCGTATTCGCGGCGTCGAGCGACACCTTCGTCACGCGGCCGAGCGACGGCGTCGGGTTGTCGTTGTCGAACACGTTGGCCTGCGCGGCGTTCAGCTGCGCGCGCCCGGCCATGTAGAGCCCGGTTTCCTTCAGCCACGGGTTCGCGCTGTGCGACGCGTTCGCGAAGGCCCGGGTCGCCGTGAGGAAGTCGGCGCGGTAGAACGCGTTCGTGCCGTCGAGATACGCGGCGAACTGCTGGCCGAGCGGCGACTTGACCGGCGGTTTCGTCCACGCGGCGCTCGCGGCGCCGGCGGCGCAGGTCTTCTGCGCGATGTCGGCACGGGCCGCGCGCAGGCGTGCGGCTTCGTCGGCGGGGAGGCCGCCGGCATCGCCCAGTGCGTCGTTGAACGCGTCGGCGCCCGAGTTCATGCTGCGGCAGATGCTGCCTTCGCCGTCGGCGTAGCGGTTCGACGACGCGTCGCCATCCGCCGCGTTGTCGGCCTTGGCGGTCGTGTCAGGCTCCTTCTGCCCGATGTAGATCCACCCGGAGAAGTCCATCGGAAACGGCACGATGATCTGGTTGATCCGGTCTTTCGCGGGGATCGTCTTCGGGTCCGGAAACGCCTGCGCGACCTTGGCGCTGTCGACCATCATCAGCATCGCGTTGATGCGCGTGTCGTTCGCGGGGCTCAGCATCGGCAGGTTGGCGCACGAGTAGGCGGTCTGCCGGAGGGTGGTGGGCGCGTAGCAGCCATCGTCGCCGCTGGCATGGGCAGCCGGAATCCAGAACAGGCCGGCCGCCAGCGCGGCGAACAGGTGTCGGTGCAGCAATGGGTTTCTGGGCATTTTTTTCTTGTGCCGGGTGTGGGGCCGCAGCGGCCGGGTCTCTCAGGTGAGGCGTTTCGCCCCGGCGCGTATCGTACCGCACCCGCGGCCCCGGCCGCGAGCGCGCGCAGGCGGGCTCGCGAAATGGAAGTCCACTCAGTGTGGACGCATCGCCACCTTGAATCCGGACCGCCTGAATTAAGATGCAGCCGGCAGCGACGGACCTTCGACGATAGACGTCGGCCGTCGTCCTCGCTGCCCGAAGGGGGCGGTCTGCCGAAGGCGGTGTTCGCATCGATCCGCACGACGGAGCCGAGCATGACGGGGGCGAACGGACGCCGGTTTTCGTGCCTGTTCAATAGCATTGCTTATCAAGAAGCCGATCGGTGCGGTGCAGCGTGTCGGCGAACGGCAGACGAGAGTACGCCGGAAAGAGAAAAAGAGGATTCCGATGAAACCCATTGCATGGATGGTCATGGCAGCCGCGCTCGCGCTGTCCGCATGCGGCGGTGACGACGTTGCCACGAACGGCGGCGCATCGTTGTCGTCGCCGAACAATCCCGGTTCACCTTCCGGTTCGACCTCGCCCGGCGGCGGTTCGAACGGCGGCTCGAATGGCGGGCCGACGGGTGGCGGGACCACGCAGCCGCAGGCCGGCTGGTCGAAGGCCGCCGCGGTGGACGGCAAGGGGCCGGAAGGCGAGCCGAGCGTGACCATCGACGCGAGCGGCAACGCGCTCGCCACCTGGATGACCAACGGCACGGCCGGCACGACCGGCAACGAGATGTGGGGCGCGCGCTATGTGCCGGGCTCGGGTTGGGGAAGCGCGACGCGGCTCGACACGAGCGACGGTTCGCATGCGATGAATTCGCTGACCGGGGTGCAACCGCAACTGGTCGGCAACGCGAGCGGGCAGGCGGTCGCCTTCTGGACCGAGTGGACGCCGGGCCCCAACACGTACGCCCTGTGGGCGCGCCCGTACACCCCGAATGGCGGTTGGGGCACCCCGGTCGCACTGGCGCCGGACATGGCCGGTTCGTCCTATTCGGCCGGCATGGACAGCCAGGGCAACGCGCTCGTCACATGGACACAGTCGATCAGCCTGCTCGACACGCGCATCGCGTGGACGCGCTATACGCAGGCCGGACAGTGGTCGCCGACGGCGCTGGTCCAGATGCCGGTGCAGACCGGGCCGGGCGCGGTGACCGGCGATACGGACAACGTGAGGCCGATGCTGTCGGTCCTGTCGTCCGGCCGCGCGGTGCTCGCGTGGCGGCAGACCAACCATACGAAGTCGGCGCTGTGGACGGCCACGTACGACGCGACCAACGGCTGGACCAACGTCAACCAGGCCGTATCGAATACGAGCCTGTTCACGACGATCATCTCGCCGGTCGCCGGCATGGACGCGAAGGGCAACATCACGCTGCTCTGGGGGCAACTCGACGTGACGGGCGGGAAGATCTACACCGCCACGATGTCGCAGCGCTACGTCGCCGGAACCGGATGGCAGCCCTCGCAGCCGGTGGCGCCGGCGATCGTCGAGCCGACGGGCTTCATCGCGACGCCGATGCTCGCCGTCAACGAAAACGGCGTGGCCGCCGCGATGTGGGCGGAAGGGGGCGCGGTCCTGCAGGCGAGCGTGTCCGATGCCGGCGGAAACTGGGGGGCGCTGCAGCGGCTGACGGAACACCTGAACGGGGCGGCGCTCCAGTACCCGCCGCTGGTGATCGACGCGGCCGGCAACGTGACCGTCGCCTGGCAGGACACGGGCACACCGAACGCGTCGCTCCTCCTCGTGGCCGGCTATCGGAACGGGGCGTGGAGCACGTCGACGCTGGATCCGCAGGACGGGTCATGGCCGGCGCTGGCCGTCAATGCCGCGGGGGCGATGGCGCTCGTCTGGCAATCGTTCGTCGCGAACGTCGGCAGCCAGATCCAGTCCAGCTTTTTTACGCCGGGCTCGTAATCGTGCCCCACCGGGAATTCGAAGGAGAAACCATGAAGCAGATCCTGCAATGCGCCGTCACCTTGCGGACGGCGCTGGGCGCGGCGGCCGCCGGCCTCGTGCTGTCCGCGTGCGGTTCGACGCAGATGAACATGGTCGACGTGCAGACGTCGACCGCGAAGACGCTCGGGCTCGCGTCGTCGGACGAGATCACGATCGCCAACGTGCAGTACGGGAAGAAGGACGGGCTCGGCGGCCAGAAGGTGAGTTACGACGCGACGACCGGCAAGGGGCGGCGTTTCGGCTGTACGGTGTTCATGATTCCGGGGCTCACGCCGATCGATCGGCCGACGTACAACAACTGGGAATGCCATCCGCAACGCTGATGGCCGCGGCAACGACGGCGCCCGTCGCGAGGCGCCCGTCGACCGCCTGGGTGGACGATGTGCCGCGCCGGCCTTGCGCCGGCGCAATTGGGTCCGATAATCTGCGAACCGATCTCTCCTCTCGTGTCGGCTCGATAAAAACACTGTCATGGATCAAGCGGCATTCGTCCCCGTTTTCAAGTTTCGCACCATCGACTACCCCGAGCGGGACAGGTTCCACGTCTGGGTCAAGGACATGCTGTGCGACTGCCGCCTGGAAGACGACGGCGGCCACGGCGTGTTCGACGCGGAAGCGAGCGGTGCGGCACTCGGCCCGCTGATCCTGTCGGGCCGCCACTGGCGATCGCGCGCGCCGGCCTACCGGGTTCATCGGACCACGCGGCGGATCCGCCTCGACGGACAGGATTCGATCCGCTTCACGCTGCTGCTCGGTGGCCGGATGGCCAGCCACACCGGCGGGCCCGAACTGGTCAAGGGCGCCGGCGACGTGTTCGTGTACGACGTCGCGCAGATCAACGACTGCAGGGTCGAGGCCGGCGACGTGATCAGCCTGGTCGTGCCCAGATACCTGCTGCCGAGCCATGCGGCGCAGGCGCACGGCCAGACGCTGACGAGCGGCGTCGGGCGGCTGCTCGGCGACCACATGCTGTCGCTGTTCCGCAATCTGCCGAATCTGCGCACGCACGAGATCCCGAGCATCGTCCAGTCGATGCTGCTGCTGCTCGCCGCGGCGGTTGCCCCGACCGCGCAGGCGCTGCACGACGCACGCGGCCCGATCGACGGGGCGCTGGCCGAGCGGGTCCGCCGCTACATCGACGTGCATCTGCTGGAGCCCGACCTCGATCCCGACCGGATCTGCCGCGACATCGGCGTGTCGAGAGCGCGGCTCTACCAGCTGTTCAAGGAAGACGGCGGCGTGATGCGGCAGATCACGCGGCGGCGGCTGCGTCACGCGTACCACGTGCTCGGCGACCCGCAGCGCCGGCATCAGCGCATCGCGGAGATCGCGTGGGCGCACGGTTTTCCCGACGAGAAGTATTTCCACCGGCTGTTCAAGGCGGAGTTCGGCCATACGCCGAAGGAAACGCTCGAATGCGCGGCCGCGCCGATCCTGCTGCCGTGCGATGCGGCCGGCGATCGATGGGGGGATGGCGGCCGGCTGGCGGGATGGACGCTGCCGTTCGGCGTGCTCACCAACTGAGCGGGCCGCGCGTTCCGGCCGCCGCGCGGCGGCTCGTTTCGTGCGTCACGCGTACACGCTGCTGGCCGCACCGCCTTCATCGACCTCGTCGATCGCGGCCCGCAAGTCGTCGATCGCCACCATCAGCTCGCGCACCTGCCGCAACGACGGGTACTGGTGCAGCACCGCATGCCATTGCGGCATCGTCAGCAGCGCGTGCCAGACGACGCCGAGGCCGTCGGGAACGGTGTGCGGCTGTTGCGCGAGTGCGCTCGCGTACTCGAGGCTGGCTTGCGCCGACAGCAACTGCATCCGGCTCGCGGCGCCCAGCAGGCGCGGCGTCGCGTCGGCGGACGCATCGCAGCAATAGAGCACTTCCCGTTGCAGCGCGGCGTCGTCGGTCGTCAGCGCCCGCAGCGACGCGCCGTGCACGCGCACCGTGCCCTGGTGCGTCTCGAACGAATAGATCGTGTCCGGGTCGGCCTGCGCGAGCAGGGTCAGGCCGCGCAGCAGCCGCGGCAGATCGGTCGTCGCGGCATCCGCGGACGCTTTCGCTTCGACGAGGAAGCGCACGTTCCACGCGGGCGCCGGGTCGTCGCCGCGAGGGCGTTCGAGCAGGATCGCGTCCCATTCGGTTTTCGCGCGATCGTGCCGGCCCGGTATCGACGACGGCACGCGCATCGACGTCACCACCCGGTACGTGCGGCGTGCATCGACGGCGTCGAGCCTGCGGGCCAGCGCGTCGAGCGCCTGCGCGGCCAGCGCTTCGACGGCTGCGCCGCGCTGCTGCGATGCGACGCCCTGTGCAACGGCGACCGAGCTGCCTTCGAGCGGACCCTGGCGGACCCACAGCGCACGGTAGCGGCGCACGTGCTCGTCCGATGCCAGGGCGTCGACGCGCAGCAGGCGTTCGAGCGCGGGGCTGTCTTTCAGCTTGACGATGTCCTGTTCGAAGGCCGGGTCGGTCTTCATGTCGGGCAGTGCGAGCAGGTGCCGCAGCGTGTCGTGCAGATCGGCCCACGACGCGCCGGTGGCGGCCGTATGCAGCCGCGCGAGCCCGTCGCGTTGCCACGGCCGGGCGCTGCGCTCGAGCTTGGCCGGGTGCGCGATCGCGTTGACGGCCGAGTGCAGCGCGCGACGGTCCTGCTCCGCGTGTGCCGACAACGACGCGTATTCGCGCACGCTCGGCGCATCGTGCCGCAGCACCGCGGCCTGAAACGCGGGATCGCCGGAATGCGTATCCATCGCATCGCGGATCATCTGCGCGAGGGCGTCGATGAAGCGCTGCCGCAGCGCCGCGTCGGGTGTGTGCCCGTCGCTTCGCATCCTGCGCGCTTCCTCGATCACGATCGCAAGCGTGGCGGCCGGGTTCGCGGCGTCGGCCGGCGACGACGCGCTGTCGAGCGGCGGCAGCCGGTAGCGGCGCACGACGGTGCGCAGGGTTTCGTCGAGCAGGGCGGGAAGCGGTGTCAGCGACATGTTCGATATCGGCGTGAAAGCGGTGCGCATGCCAAGGGGTAGGGCGCGGTGCGCGCGGGGATGTGCAACGTTATCACGTCGTACGGAAGATGCAGGGGGGCGCAGCGTGCTACGGGCGGTCGTTCAAGGGGATGTCGCCCGCCGGCTCGCTGATCGTCGGGGCGATCGTGCTGGTGCCTGCCAGCCTCGCCGCCGACCGTCCGTGGACGCTTCACCCGTTGTCGCGCTCGCTGCCGGCACGGGCGGCGATCGCGTTCATCATCTACTTCCGGCTCGTGCAGACGCTCGGTTCGGTCGGCACGACGGGGCGCAGGCCTGTCTACGCGTGCCGATCAGCATCGGCATCGGCATGGCGCTGCTCGGGGAATCTCGGTTGGCATCGGCGTGGCTCGGGCTCGCGTGCGCCGTTGCCGGCGTGGCCGCGACGACGTTGCCGTCACGACAGTGCGCGCAGCCGCGCGCCTGACACCTGCCGCGAACCCGGCCGCGCAACGCGCGCGGCCGTCGCGCAGCGGCCAGCGATCAGTGATCAGTGACAGGCCCGGTCAGCCGTGCCCGCGCGCACGCGTGCATCAGGCCGTCAACGTCACCGACAAACTGCCGAGCTCGCCGAAGCGAACCGTCAGCGCATCGCCGAGCGGCACGTCGATCGCGCCCGCGTACGATCCGGTCGTCACGATCTGCCCGGCGCGCACCGGGTCGCCGCGCGAGGCGAGGAAGTTGACGAGCCACACCAGCGGCTTCAGCGGATCGCCGTCCGGGTGGCGGCCGTCGATCGTGCGGTTCAGCGCGCCTTCGAACGACAGCGCCAGCGTCTCGAGCGGCACGTTCAGCCCGTCGGGCACGACCGGGCCGACGCACAGCCCCTGGTTGAATTGCCCGTCGGCCAGCAGCTCGAACTTCGACGCGCGCGCGGGCTCCGCATAGCGGCAGCCGAGCACCTCGAGCACGATGCGCACCTCGCGGATCGCGTGGCGCACGTCCTGTTCGTCGTACGGCTGTTCGCGCGCGGGCAGGTCGCGATCGAGCACGAACGCGATTTCGGGTTCGATCCGCACGATCGGGCCGCCGACGACGCGGTACGGCGCATCGGCCTCGCGGATCGTCGACGCGAAGATCGGTGCGAGGATCACGCGGTCGGGCGGCGGCAGCGCGCATTTCCATCCGCCGACGGATTCGCCGAGCAGGTCGGCCACGCGCTGCTGGATCGCGAGCGCGGTGTCGATGTCGTCGGGGCGCAGTGCATCGGGCAGCAGCGGGCCGGGCGAGCCGGCATGGCGGGCGGCGACGAGATGCTGGGCGGCGCCGTCCACGCGTTCGGTAGTCGTTGTCATGTCGGTTGAGCGAGTTGAAAGTGGGCCGGCAAATAAGGGCCGGACGAAAGTCGCACATCCGATGATAGCGCCTTCGGCATGGTGACCGCTCGATTCCGGTGCGCACGGGCGGCGTGCGGCCGCCGCGGGCCCGGCGGATGCCGTCGCGCGCCGGCGGGTTCGACAAGCACGCGTATCGCGTGCCGCATACGCGAGGATGCACAAGGGTGCGGGCTCCGGCGCGCGTGCCGCGCCCTGCGTCGGCCGGTCGCAGCCGGCATGGTCGCTCGCTTGATCGCCGTCAACATTCGAACCCGCCGTCCGCCGATGATGGTGACAGGGCCGCGCGCACCCAGCCGCGCGGCAATTCACCCCAGCGAGGTTTGCATGTACAAGAAGATCATGGTGGCCGTCGACGGCAGCGCTTCGTCGAAACTGGCGCTTGCCGAGGCCGTAAAGGTCGCGCTGGCAGGCGACGCGCAAGTCAGTGCCGTGTATGTGGTCGACAAGTCGGTGCTGTTCACTTACGCGGGCCGTTTCGATCCGCACGCGCTCGTCGAGGAAATGCGCGACGACGGGCGCAAGGTACTGCGCGAAGCCGAACAGGTCATCGCGCTCGCCGGTGCGAAAGGCGAGGCCGAACTCGTCGAGACGGAGAGCATCGGCGAGGACATCTCGGAACGCCTGCAGCGCTACGTGAAGGAAGGCGGGATCGATCTCGCGGTGGTCGGCACGCACGGGCGGCGCGGCATCCGGCGCGTGCTGCTCGGCAGCGTCGCCGAGCGCTTCGTGCGCGGCTCGAAGTGCCCGGTGCTGCTGATTCGCGGCGACGATGCCGACGTAGCGGCTGCGGCCGCGTAACCCGGAGGGGGCGCAATGATACGCCGCCAATCCCGGATCGTCGTCGCGGCGATCGCCGTGTTCGTCTCGCTCGTGGGGATGATGGCCGTCGTGACGGGGCTATTGTTCGACAACGCGATGGCGCTGCGCGGCGGCGCGGTCGCGCTGGTCGTCGGCGTGGCCGGTTTCGTCGTGATGCTCAATCCGGGCGCGAAAGGCGAGGAGTGACGCGTTACGCGGCGTCGCTCCCTGAATCGACCGGTCGAACCACGTCAGCGCTTCGTCGTCGCGACCGAGGCGATGGAGCGCCCAGCCCTTGCTGTCGAGCGCATACGGGGCATCGGGTGACTGCGCGAGGCGCGCATCGATCAGCGCCATCGCACGATCGATCTTCAGGCCGGCGTTGACGAGGTCGTAGCCGATGCCGTTCAACAGGTCGCCCGAGAAATTGCCTGCGTCGAGCGCGGTGTCGATGCGGCCTTCGTTCCGCTCGGCAATCGCCAGCGCGATCATCTTGGCCGCGATCTGCTCCCGGAGTGCCCGGCCGAGGTGCCGGCCGCCCCCGGAACGCCGCGCGCGACGTATCCGGCCGCGCGCGCTTCTGTCAAACTGGCGCCCATGAAACCGCGCCTCGCCTCACCGCCTTCCTCCGATTCCGCGCCTGCGCCCGCAGGCTATCCCGACGCCGACGAACTGGCCGCGCTGCGCGCATGGTACGCGGGCATGACCGTGCGCCAGGCCGTCGAACGCTACCTGCCCGATCGTCTCGGCGAAGGGCGCTCGGCGCGCGGCGTGATCGGCGGGATTCGCCGCCGCCTCGTGCGCGTCGCACGGCAGGTCGGCCGGCCCGATCTCGCGGAGCGGCTCGGTCATCCCGACGGTGAGCGTATTCGGGAGGCGAAGGCGGCCGCCGAAGCGATCGGACTGCTGCGTCATGCGCGCGCGCCGGTCCCGCAGATCAGCGACGACGTCGGCCTGTGGCTGCCTGCGCGTGCGGTCGCCGCGCTGCGGGCGCACGGGATCGCGACGCTCGCCGATCTCACGGTGCGGATTCCGCGCCGGCGCCAGTGGTGGCGTGCGATCGCGGGCCTCGGCGTGGCCGGTGCGCGGCACATCGAGGCGTTTTTCGCCGCGCATCCGGACCTGACCGAACGGGCGCGCGCGCTGATCGCGGCGACGCCGCGCGGCAGCATCGTGCCGTGGGAGCAGTTGAAGCTGCCGCACGAGGTCGACGGCTCGGCCGGCACGTTTCGCGCGCCGCGTGCGACCAGCACGCTCGATGCGGACAACGATTACGCGGCCGTGCACGCGTGGCTGTCGCTGCACGAATCGGCCGCGACGCGGCGTGCGTACCGGAAGGAGGCGGAGCGGCTGATCCTGTGGGCGATCGTCGAGCGCGGCCGCGCGCTGTCGTCGCTGACGACCGAGGACGCGGTCGCGTATCGCGCATTCGTGCGGCGCCCGAGCCCGCACGAACGCTGGGTCGGGCCCGTGCGGCCGCGCGGTGCGCCCGACTGGCGGCCGTTCTCGGGCGCGCTGTCCGCGCGTTCGGCGGCGTACACGCTGTCGGTGCTCGGTGCGTTGTTTCGCTGGCTGATCGAGCAGCGCTACCTGCTGGCGAATCCGTTCGCGGGCGTCAAGGTGCGCGACACGCGCGGCGCGAACGCACTCGACACGTCGCACGCGTTCACCGAAGGCGAATGGCTGCTCGTGCGCACGATCGCCGACGGGCTCGAGTTCCGCACCGGCACGGCGGCCGGTGCGCCGCAGTCGGGCTGGACGCCGGCCGCCGCGCAACGGCTGCGCTTCATTCTCGATTTCGGCTATGCGACCGGGCTGCGCGCGAGCGAGCTGGTCGGCGCGACGCTCGGCGGCATCGAGACGGATGCGCACGGCGACACTTGGCTGAAGGTGGTCGGCAAGGGCGGCAAGGCCGCGCGCGTCGCGCTGCCGCCGCTCGCGCGCACGGCGCTCGACCGGTACCTGGTCGCACGCCGGCTGCCGGTCACGCCGGTGCGCTGGCGGCCCGATACGCCGCTGATCGCGAGCCTCGCGGAAGACGGTGCGGCCGCGATCACGAGCGTGCGGCTGTGGAAGGTGATGCAGCGTTTCTTCACGCAGACGGCCGATCAGGTCGAGGCCGACAACCCCGCGCTCGCGCAGAAGCTGCGGCAGGCGAGCCCGCACTGGATGCGTCATACGCATGCGACGCATGCGTTGGCGCGCGGCGCGGAGCTGACGACCGTGCGCGACAACCTGCGGCATGCGTCGATCTCGACGACGTCGATCTACCTGCACGGCGACGACGTGAAGCGGGCGCGGCAGATGTCGAGCGCGTTTGCGGCAGACAAGTAACGGCGTCGCGTCGATCCGGCCCGGGCCGTGCGCGCGTCATGCCGGTTGTCGGCTCGCGTCGGGCAGCGCAAGGTGCTGCGCCGCACGTGCCACGACCGCATGACGATCGGGCCGCACGCGCTCGAACAGCGCGGACACAGACGCGAGAATGTCTGGCGCGGCCTGCTCGGGACGTCCGCAGTCGAACGGCGGCTCGGGCGCATATTCGATGCCGAGCTGCACCGCTTGCGCGTAGGCCGGGCCGGTCAGGTCGGCCATCACCGAGAGCGCCATGTCGATGCCGGCGGTGACGCCGCCGCCCGTGACGACCGGGCCGTCGCGCACCACGCGGCCTTCGTCGACGATCGCGCCGAACGGCGGCAGCAGGTCGCGCCACGCCCAGTGGCAGGCGGCCCGCCGGCCTTGCAGCAACCCGGCCGCGCCGAGCACCAGCGACCCGCTGCACACGGAGGTAACATAGCGGGCGCCGAGCGCGAGCCGGCGCACCTCGCGGACGAATGCAGCGTCGGCGATCGCGTCGATCACGCCGAGCCCGCCCGGCACGCAGACGAGATCGGCGTGCGCGATGTCGGCGAGCCGCTCGACCTCGGCAACGGTCAGGCCGCTGTCCGCGCGAATCGATCCGCCGCGCACCGAGGCTCGCCGGATCCGCGCGCCCGGCAGACGCCAGAACACTTCGTCCGGCCCGGTGAAATCGAGCTGCGTGACATGATCGAACAATGCGAATACGACGATGAACGGCGTGGTGGCCATCACGATCTCCCGAGGTATGAGCGGCGTGTAGCATCGCGCCGCGCGCTGTCCGCCGCAATGTCATTTCTCCCGCACTTTCTGCCATGACCCATCGCGTCGCCATGCTCGTGTATCCCGGTTTCCAGGTGCTGGATGCCGCCGGGCCCGTTTCCGCGTTCGAGATGGCCGACTACGCGCGCGCGCCGTATTACGCGGTTCGCATCGTCGCGGCGCAGCCGGGGCTGGTGCGCAGTTCGTCGGGCGTGAGCTGGCACGCCGAGCCGTTGCCGGATGCGGCGGACCTCGATACGTTGCTGGTCGCGGGCGGCGACGGCGTCGATGCCGCGATGGCGGACGCAGCGACGTGCGCGTTCGTGCGGCGCTGCGCGGCGCGCGGCATCCGGGTGGCGAGTGTCTGTTCGGGCAGCCTGCTGCTGGCCGCCGCCGGTGTGCTGGACGGCCGGCTGGCGACCACGCACTGGGGCTGCGGCGAGCGGTTTGCCCGGGCGTTTCCGCAGGTGCGGCTCGCGCTCGACCGCATCTATGTGAACGACGGGCCGTTCTGGACGAGCGCCGGCATCACGGCCGGCATCGACCTGACGCTCGCGTTGATCGGCGAGGATCGCGGCGAGCGGCTGGCGCGCGCCGTCGCGAAACGTCTGGTCGTGTACTACCGGCGCCCCGGCGGACAGTCGCAGTTCTCGGCGCTGATCGAACTCGACAGCGCGCAAGGGCGCTTCAAGCCGTTGCTCGACCACATTCGCCGCAATCTCGGCGCACGCTTGCGCGTGAGCGACCTGGCCGAGCAGGCGTGCATGAGCCCGCGTCAGTTCGCGCGGGCGTTCCAGACGGAAACCGGCCTCACGCCGGCCAAGGCCGTCGAGAAACTGCGCGTGGAAGCCGCTCGTGCGGCGCTTGAAAGCGGGGCCGCGTCGCTGCAGCGCGTGGCGAACGAGTGCGGTTTCGGCGATACCGAAAACATGCGGCGCAGCTTTCATCGCTGGCTGGGCGTCGCGCCGTCGGCACTGCGTTCGTAGGCGGGCGTTGTTGCATTGTTACGTCGTCGATCGCGCTCGTCTCGCTCGGCCGCGCGCCGTCATGTGACTGTCACGACACGGCACGCAGCGTGTTGCGGGCCGGAAATGCCTGCACGTGCCTGAATGCACCCGAATGCGCGTTCCGCCGACGAATGGATGACGCACCGCAGCGCATCCGCCGATCAGGCGGAACGGTCGGGCGCACGCAGCGGTCATACACCTTTTGCAAGGAGCAGGGATGGCATCGAGCCAGGGGACAGTCGATTTCATCGTCGAACAGATGGCGGCGGCCGGCACGGTATCGGCGCGCAAGATGTTCGGCGAGTACGGTATCTATTGCGACGGCAAGATGGCGGCGCTCGTCTGCGACGATCGGCTGTTCGTCAAGCCGACGCCCGAAGGCCGTGCGTTTCTCGGCACGTGCGAGGAAGGTTCGCCGTACCCGGGCGCGAAGCCGCACCTCGTCATCTCGGGCGAGCGCTGGGACGATCGCGAATGGCTGTCGGCGCTGATCCGGATCACCGCCGCGCAGTTGCCGGTGCCGGTGAAGCGGCGTCGATAGCGGCCTTTTCGCGTGCAATGTTGCGCTGCGGCCAGGCGTATTCTGTGACACATGCGCGCGACCATCGCGCGCCAGGCGGGAGCACAAGAATGAAGACATCCGGACATCCGCGCGGCACGTGGCTCGCCCGCCGCGCCTGGTACGCGCTCGTCGCGGCCCTGTGTACGGGCTGGAGCGCGCTGTCGTTCGGCGCGGACGATGCGGCGGCGCTGCTCGACCGTTACCGCAGCCTCGGCGCGCAACTGAAGGACAACGCGTTTCACCGGCCGCTGGTGCTCGAATCGACGGAAGCGTCGTCGTCGCTGAAGGGCGACATCTACGCGGTGGTCGACTATCCGTTCGCGGTCGTGAGCGGCCAGCTCGACGATCCCGCGCAGGGCCCCGCGAACTGGTGCGCGGTGCTGATCCTGCACCTGAACACGAAATACTGTCATGCATCGGGCGGCGGCAACGGCCCGGTGCTCGACGTGAACCTCGGCCGCAAGATCCAGCAGAAGCTGTCCGACACCTATCGCGTGCAGTTCCGCTATCGCGTGGCGGCCGCATCACCCGACTATTTCCAGGTCGACCTGACCGCCGACAGCGGCCCGATGGGCACGAAGGATTACCGGATCGCGCTGGAGGCCGTGCCGGTCGGCGCGTCGCGCACGTTCCTGCATCTCACGTATTCGTATGGTTTCGGCACGGTCGGCCGCATGGCGATGAAGACCTACCTCGCGACCGTCGGCAGCGACAAGGTCGGCTTCACGAACGTCGGCGGATCGGCCGCGCAGCCGCAGTACGTCGGCGGCGTGCGCGGGCTGCTGGAGCGCAACACGATGCGCTACTACCTCGCGATCGATGCGTATCTCGCGACGCTCGACAAGCCGCTCGACCAGCGCCTCGCGCGCTGGTTCGACGCGACCGAGCAGTATCCGCAGCAACTGCACGAGGTCGAGCGCGGCGCGTATCTGCAGATGAAAGCGCAGGAGGTGCAGCGGCAGCAGGCGGCGCGATGACGGTGTGGCTCCCGGTCGCGCCGCCGCGCGTCAGTTCGACGCGCCGCCGACCGTGCGGATGCTGTGCCACTGCCCCTGTTCGACGCGGAACAGCGTGTACGGCGGCTTGATCAGGTCGCCGCGCTCGTCGAACGAGATCTTTCCGGTCACGCCGGTGACCGATACGCCGGGCAGGCTCGCGACGATCTTGCCGCGATCGAGCGAATCGGCCTTGCGTACCGCCGCGATCATCGCGAGCGCCGCGTCGTACGAGAACGGCGCATAGAGCTCGACATCCTGGTTGAAGCGTGCCTTGTACCGCTGCGCGAACGCGACGGCGGACGGCAGCTTGTCGAGCGCCGGCCCCGGTTCGAGATCCTGCGTGCCTTCGCCCGAGGTGCCGGCGATCTTCAGGAATGCATTGCTTTTCAATGCGCCGGCGCCGAACAGCTGCGCGCGGATGCCGAGCGAGCGCATCTGCTTGACGAGCATCGCGCCCTGTTCGTCGAGGCCGCCGAAGAACAGCAGGTCGACGTTGTTGCTCTTCATCGTCGTCAGGATCGCGCGGAAATCGACGGCCTTGTCGTTCGTGTATTCGCGCGACACGATGCTGCCGTGCGCATCCTTCACACCCTTCTCGAACGCGTCGGCGAGACCCTGGCCGAACGCGGTGCGATCGTCGATGATGCCGATCCGTTTCGCCTTCAGCTGCTCGACCGCGAAACGGCCGGCCACCACGCCGCCGACGCCGTCGTGCCCCATCGTGCGGAACACGTTCTTGAAGCCTTGCATCGTCAGCTGCGGATTGGTCGAGCCGGGCGTGATCATCGCGACGTTCGCCTGCTTGTAGACGGCCGACGCGGGAATGCTGCAGCCCGAGTTGTAGTGGCCGATCACGCCGACCACGCCGTCGTCGACGAGCTTCTGCGCGACCTGGATCGCGATGCGCGGATCGGCCTGGTCGTCCTGCACGTCGAGCACGAAGCGCACGGGCTTGCCGCCCACGGTCGGATGTTTCGCGTTTTCTTCGTCGAGCGCGAGTTGCGCACCGTATTGCAGATCCTTGCCGACGCGCGCGACGGGCCCCGTCAGCGGGCCGGCGAAGCCGATCTTGACGGTCTCCGGGTCCGCGGCCTGCGCGGATGCGCCGACCGTGCCGATCGAGCAGACGGCCAGCCAAGCCAGCCAGTTACGACGATTCATGATGGATGCCTCCTTGCAGTGGTGAAAGTCGCGGCGCGCGTCAGAATCGCGCGGCCCGGTACGGTGCGAGGTCCAGCGGCGGTGCGCGCTGGGCGACGAGGTCGGCGACGATTTGCCCGGTGATGCCGGCGAGCGTCACGCCGAGATGCTGATGGCCGAATGCATGGATCACGCGCGCGCTGCGCCGCGCGCGGCCGATCACGGGCACGCCGTCCGGCAGCGTCGGCCGGAAGCCGAGCCAGCTGCGCGTCGGTGCGCCGAGCGACGGCACGGCTTCGCGCGCGGAACGCGTGAGCAGCGCGACGAGCGACGGATTCATCGGCGCGTCGAAGCCGCCGAGTTCGACGGTGCCGGCCGCGCGCAGCCCTTCGTCGAGCGGCGTCATGTAGAAGCCGCGCTCGGCCCAGCCGACCGGCCGCGAGACGATCGGCTCGTGCGCGCCGAACTGCACGTGATAGCCGCGCTCGGTATCGAGCGGCACCGTATCGCCGCACGCGGCCGCGAGTGCGCGCGAGCGGGCGCCGGCGGCAATGACGACGTGATCGAACGTGCGCACGGCGCCGCCCGCATGCACGTTCACGCTGTCGCCGGCGGGCTCGATCCGTTCGACGCGCGTGCGTTCGAGCGCGGCGCCGCCGGTGGCGAGGTGCGCGAACAGGGCGCCGAGGAATCCGCATGGATCGGAGAAGTGCCAGCTTCCGACGAACAGCACGCCGCGCGTGAAGATCGGCGCGAGTGCGGGCTCGAGCCGGCGGATCGCGCTCGCGTCGAGCGTCTCGAACGGCACGCCGAGCCGGCGCCGCAGCGCGAGCGACGGCTGCGCGGCGTCGAACGACGCCTGCTGCGCATACAGGTACAGGCATTCGCGCGGCCGCACGAACGCGGCGAGCCGCGACGGTGCAAGCAGCGGCGCATAACCGTCGGCGGCGCGCGACAGCAGCGCGGCCAGCGCGGTCGCGCTGCGTGCGTGGCGCGCGGGCGTCGATGCGAGCAGGAACCGCGCGAGCCACGGCGCGCCGTGCAGCAGGTACGGCCAGCGGATGCGCAGCGGGCTGTCGGCGGCGAACAGGAAGTGCGGCATGTCGCGGAACACCGACGGGCCGTTCACCGGCACGCAGCCGTACGGCGCGAACGTCGCGGCATTGCCGAACGACGCGCCCTGGCCGATGCCGGCCGGGTCGAACAGCGTCACGCGATGCCCGTCGCGCTGCAGCCATGCCGCCGCGCCGAGCCCGATGAAGCCTGCACCCACGATGGCGACATTCGCCATGACGCGTTCCCTCCGGTCCACATGATTCACACAAAGTTGCGATCAAGAATCACACAGTAATTTTTTGTGTGCAATCAAAATGAGATTGTGTGGCGCTAGCGTTTACCCGATTCCAGCTGACTGATTCGACAGACTTTTCAACTGACGTTTGACTGGAAGGGGATGTCGGATACAATCGCTGGGCAGGTCAAAATGGCAGACAAACGCTTTTTGTGTGGTCACGGGCGATAAATGGCATCAGACAAACTTTCCGGCGAGCGCGACGGCGGCGCGCCGGCGCAGGCGAAGCGGCCGACCTACGTCGAGGTATCGAGCTCGATCGAGGAGGAAATCCGCAGCGGCATGTATCCGCCGGGCAGCCGCCTGCCGCCGCAGCGCCAGCTCGCGACCGAGCTCGGCATCAACGTATCGACCGTGTCCCGGGCGTACAAGGAATTGCAGCTGCGCGGCCTCGTGATCGGCAGCAAACGGCGCGGCTCGCTCGTCACCGGCGGTGCGATGCCGAGCATCGAGCCGGCCCGCGCGTCGCTCGCGGCGGGCAACGGCGTGATCGACCTGACGGTGAACCGCCCGGCCACCGGCGAGTTTCTCGCGAGCCTCGCGCAGACGTTCGGCACGCTGCCGAACGACCCGCGTTTCGCCGCCCTCCAGGAATACCAGCCGCCGCAGGGCCCCGACTGGGCGCGCGCCGCCGGCGCGCAGTGGCTCGCCGCGCCGGGCTTCGCGCCGTCGCGCGACCAGGTGGTCGTCACGAGCGGCGCGCAGCACGGGCTGTACGCGGTGCTGAACAGCCTGATCGGCACCGACGGCGTGATCGTGGCCGACCGCCTCACGTATTACGGGCTCAAGGCGCTTGCGCCGGTGTTCCAGTTCGAGATCGTCAGCGCGCCCGCCGACGACGACGGCCTGCTGCCCGACGAGATCGAGCGGATCTGCCAGCGCATGCCGGTCAAGGCGATCTTCGTCGTGCCGAACCTGCAGAACCCGACCGTCACGACGATGAGCCTCGCGCGCCGGATGGCGCTCGTCGACATCGCGCGCCGCCATCACGTGACGATCATCGAGGACGACGTGTACGGCCCGCTCGTGCGCGACCGGCTGCCGGCGATCGCGGGGCTGTGCCCCGAGCTGACGTTTCATATCGGCGCGACGTCGAAGATCCTCGCGCCGGGGCTGCGCCTCGGTTACCTGAGCTGCCCGCGCGACAGCGTCGCACTGTGCGCGGAGGCGGTGCGCACGACCGCATGGATGCCGGCCCCCACGTCGATGCTGATCGCGACCGTGTGGATCGAGGACGGCACCGCCGAGCGGATCATGGGCGCGCAACTCGCGGAGATCCGCGCGCGCGTCGATCTGGCGCGGGAGCTGCTGCCGGCCGGGCAGCTGAAATCCGACCCGGCGTGCATGTTCGTGTGGCTGCGCCTGCCGCCGCCGTGGCGCGCCGACGACTTCGCCGCGAACGCGAAGGCGCGCGGCGTGATCGTGATGCCGTCGTCGACGTTCGCGGTCGATCGCGCGGAGATCGAGCACGGCGTGCGCATCAACCTCGCGTGCCCGGCCTCGCGCGACGAACTCGTCAACGGGCTGCGGATTCTCGCCGGCACGTTGAAGGACCGGCCGCGCGCGCTGTTCGGTTCGATCTGACGGCGGCCGCTCAATCGAGCAACCCCGCGACGACGTCGACGATCCGCTGCAGCAGCGCTTCGTCGTAAGGCAGCCACGGCACCGCGCGCAGCGGCGACGGCGGCGGCTCGATCGCGGCATCGACGGGTTCGCCGTCGCGCATCACACGCCCGGTCGCGCAATGCACCGACCACGCGCCGACGCGCACATGCCGTTCATCGATCGTCATCTTCCCTTGCGCCACCGGCCCGGCGAACACGAGCGACAGCACGTGCCGGCGATGCCGCGCCATCGTGCCCAGCGGCACGTCCGACAACCGGTTCAGGCGCTGCCAGCGTTGTGCTTCGCGCTCGCGTTGGCGCACCGGATCGACCGTGAGCGCGGCCGTCGCCGCGCGTGTTGTGTCGTCGTCGAGCGCGAACGCGGCGACGCTGACGAGCAGATCGACCGCGCGCGCCACTTCCGAGAACACCACACGATCGATTTCGCCGATCGGCAGCGGTATCCAGTGCCGGTCGTGCCGGCGTTCGAAGTGCAGCCGGCGCGACGTGCCGTGGCTTTCCGAGCCCGGATAGAGCCGCGCATCGACGAAGAAGGTCGCGCGCACGTCGCCGAATTCGCGGACGAGCCCGTCGTCGTACGCGCGGATCGACCAGCCTTCGCGACGCGCGACGCCGACCAGCTGCCGGCTCGACAGCACGTGGCCTTCGAACATCGCGGAATCGCTCGCGGACGCGTCGCCGTCGGCCGGTACGTAGTATTCGCGGAAGGCCTGCCTGACCGGCTGCCGCAGCGTGCGGCCGACGATCGCGCGTTGCCACGCGAGCCGCTCGTCCGCATCGGCCAGCAGCGGATGCCATAGCCGGATGTCGCTGTCGCCGGCGATGTCGATCGCGTGCCCGGCCGCGTCGCGCAGCACGACCTTGCCCTTTGCGATCTCGGGCATGAACGACTGCGTCGACCCATCGCGGCCGCGCGCGTGCCAGATCGTGCGTGCCGCGAACGCGGCGCCGGCCGGCGCATCGACGAGGCGCTCGCGCCATTCGGCGTGGCCGAGCGTCATCGACTGCCAGAAGCCGGCTTCCATGCAGGTCGCGAGCATCGCGAGCTGTTTCTTGTCGGGCTTTGCGTCGAGCGTCATGCGCAGCGCGGTGTGCGGCCGCTCGCCGAGCGCGCGCTCGGCCGGCTTCAGGTTGCGTGCCAGCTTCTTCTGCACGCCGGCGTGACGCACGGTGGCGAGTGCGTCGCGCAGCGCGTGCACGCCTTCGGGGGTTGGGATCGTCTCGATCGCGTGGCCGAGCGCGATCGCGAGCGACTGGGACGGCGCGGTCTTCGCGGCCGTCGGCGCGACGCACACGCCGGTCAGCAGCGGCCCGATCAGCGGGCGCAGCCACGCTTCGTCGCGATAGGCGGCCACGCGGGCGGCGCGGGCGACGACCTGCGCGTCGTCGGTCGTGAATGCACGATCGGCCTCGTACGGGACGGCGCCCGCATGGAGCGCCGCCACGTGTTGCGCGGCTTCCGTCAGCGCATCGCGCGCGAACGCGACATACGCGGCGTCTTCCGCAAGCGTGACGGCCGGATCGCTCAAGTCGAGCCACAACCGCCTCGGCGCGAAATAACCGTTGTTCGTCGCGGCCAGCGCGAGCAGCCCGGCCAGCCCGAGTTCGGGCAGCACGTCGAGTTCGCGCACGCGAAACGGCGAATCCGCCAGCGCCTGCGCATACGCGTCGCGTCGCGCCGAGAAGTCGCGGCGGCCGGCGAACCGGTCGAGCGTATACACGCCATACGTGCTGGACTCGGTGCGCACGTCGCCTTCCTCCGGCTCGCCCGCGATGCGCGCGAGTTCGGCCTGCAGCGCGGGCGACGGCGGCGTGTCGAGGCAGGGCAATTCCTCCAGTGCGCGTTTCCAGCCGCCGGCCGGGATGTCGCGAAACAGTTCGAGCGCGGCATCGGCGTCGACGAGCGGCACGAGTCCGAGCGCATCGATCTGCCGGTGCAGCCAGCGCGCGAAATCGGCGCGCGGATCCTCGAATGCCTGGTCGCGCACCATGATCTCGTACTCGACACGGCGCAGGGCCGGCCAGACCGCGCCGAGCGCGTGCGCGTCGAGCGTCGACAGGTCGATCGGCGCGCCGGTGAAGTGCGGATGGTCGGTGCGGCTGGTCAGCCGCGCGACGAGCTGGTCGACGAGGGCGCGATCAGTCATCCGCGGGCCTCGGTGCCGGCCGCGTCGTTCCTGCGCCAATTCTGTACGTTCCGGGCGGTGCGGATCACGCCGCCGAGGTCGGATGCCTGTTCGATCGTGTACTGCATGGTCTGACTCCGGGAATGAAAACCGAGCGGACGCACAGTATTGCACCCCAATTGATGCGGTCGGGCGGAAGGCCGTGCGGCGGGCGTTCCGGGCCGATCCGGCCACGCTGTGTGCCGCTTCCGGCGGCCCGGCCATTTCATAAGACGTACAGTTCTCCCGCGATGCGCGATTCGCGCCGAACTGTACTCTTGTTCGCGTGGACGATGTGTGTACTCGTCGCCAACTGTTCTGCTCTTAAGATTCCATCATCAAGGGCACAGTGCCGCAGATCCAGTCGTACCGGAACCCTGTTGGCGCATCTTCAAGAGCGAGCCAGTGCGATGGAAAAGGCAAAACCGGAGGGAAAGATCAGGAACCACGATGGCCCGGTCGACGGGCGGAACACGTGCGTATCGGATGCGCGCAGCGGGGCGGGGCGGCTGCGCAGGCCGGCGGGAGGCACGCGATGAAACTCTATGAAAAGCTCGCGGACGACATCGAGCGCCTGATCCGCCAGGGCGTGTACCGGCACGGCGACCGGATTCCGTCGGTGCGGCAGGCGAGCCAGCAGCACCGGATCAGCATCACGACCGTGCTGCACGCATATCTGCTGCTGGAAAGCCGCGGGCTGCTCGAAAGCCGCCCGCAGTCCGGCTATTTCGTGAACCTGCGGCGCGACGACGGCCATGCGCCGGTGCGCGAGCTGCGGCCGTCGAAGCCGATCGCGATCTCGTCGTCGGTCGACGTGAGCCGGCTCGTGTTGTCGACGCTGCGCTCGATCGGCACCGACGACGCAGTGCCGCTCGGCTCGCCGTACCCGGACCCGAGCCTGTTCCCGTTCGAGAAGCTGAACCGCTATGCGTACGCGGCCGGCCGCGACAAGTCGTTGTGGGGCGTGACGGACGGATTGCCGCCCGGGCATCCGCGGCTGATCCGTCAGATCGCACGGCGCTACCTGGAAAACGGGATGTCGGTGGACCCGAACGAGATCATCGTGACGGTGGGCGCGACGGAGGCGATCAACCTGTGCCTGCAGGCGGTGGCGAAGCCGGGCGACACGATCGCGGTGGAGTCACCGACGTTCTACGCGATGCTGCACGCGATCGAGCGGATGGGGATGAAGGCGATCGAGGTGGCCACGCATCCGGAATACGGGATCGACATCGCGGCGCTGGCCGCGATCGCGAAGTCGCAGCCGATCGCCGCGTGCATGGTGATGCCGAACTTCCAGAACCCGCTCGGCTTCCAGATGCCCGACGAGCGCAAGCGCGAACTGGTCGAGTTCGCGACGAAGGCCGGAATGCCGCTGATCGAGAACGGTGTGTATAACGAACTGTATTTCGGCGATGCGCATCCGAGTTCGCTGAAGTCCTATGACCGCAACGGGATCGTGCTGCATTGCTCGTCGTTCTCGAAGAGCCTGACGGCCGCGTACCGGATCGGCTGGGCGCTGCCGGGCCGTTATCGCGATCAGGTCGAGAAGCTGAAATTCCTGAACACGCTCGCGACGCCGTCGTTGCCGCAGCTCGCGATCGCGGAGTTTCTCGAACGCGACGGTTACGAGCATCACCTGCGGCGCTTGCGCAAGGCGTATGCGCAGCAGGCGAACCTGATGCGGGCGATGGTGTCGCGGTTTTTCCCGGAGGGCACGCGCATCTCGAGTCCGGCGGGTGGTTACGTGCTGTGGGTCGAGTTGCCCGCGCAGGTCGACGCGATGCGACTGTACCAGCTCGCGCTGGAGCAGGGCATCACGATCGGGCCCGGCTACATGTTCTCGATCACGGACAACTACCGGAACTTCATCCGGCTGAACTACAGCAGCCCGTGGTCGCCGGAGATCGAGCAGGCGGTGATTGCGGTGGGGAAGCTCGCCTCGGCTTGCATGAAATGACGGGGGCGTGTTGTTGCTCGAGGGGGCATGACGAAGCCGGCTTGGGGCCGGCTTTGTTTTTGGTTTGGCGGGGGGAGTGCGATGAGCTTTGCCACGTTGGCGTTGGCAGGACAACGCCACACTGTTGACGCTGCCATGCAGGCGTCGCCGCACGGATTGGGGGTAATTCCGGTGAAAAGGCGCGGGGTTTCGAATCGCGTCGCGAAGTTGCTTGCGGTGGCGTGAAGCCCGCAGCAAATGACGACTGAACGCGAAGTGTTGGCGAATCGGAGCGAAGCACGGCAGGAATACCTGCGTCCGCCCCGGCAGTCGAAAGCTGCGCATGCGTCGCTTGAGTTCGCGCTTGGGCTGATGACTGTTCTCGGCACGGCTGTTCATGCGCGCAGCCGTTCTGACGAAAACATGCTCACTCTTGCAAGCTCCGGATCGGTGACGATCTTGTCCGGTGCGGAGCACTCGCTCGAAGAAGCATTGGGCCGCGGCCTTGTCACACCGCTTCCGAAGCAGGACACAGTGTTCGTCGACGGCGCGCCGCATCCAATAGGGGGCGCCGCGCAACGTCACGAAGATTTCCCCGAGGCGCCAGGTTGTGCCCGGGGCAGTGCCGGTTGGGCATGATCAGGTGGGCGAACCTGGCGCCGAACTTGTCGTACCGACGGCGGACCAATCTCGTGACGGGTGAACACGCTGTGTTCGAACCGCAACTCTTTGCGTAAATCGAGACCTGATCTGTCAGTCAGCGTCAGATCGTCCGACTCAGTTCAGCCATTCTCGGCCGTCCGGCGCGGTCGGCACATAGTCATCCGCGTGACCGTTCGGCTCCGCTTCACGACATTCGGCCGGTCCAGGTGCCTACGTTGATGCACGGGGACGAGTTGCTGGTTCCTGCCTCAGTGCTTCGGCAATATCCAGTGCTGCTTTTTGCAGCTCGGGCACATAGCGGCGAGTGGCATCTTCGAGACTGACCGCGCGCGACAGGAAGACGACATTGAGACTGGCGATCACGCGTTCGTCCGCGCTGATCGCGACCGCCACCGCACCGATTTTCGCCTGCGCGGTCCAGTCGCCGTGATTCGAGCCGAAACCATCCTCTCGCACACGCCGGATCAGCTTGCGCACGAGCGCGTCGTTTCTCGCGAACGCCTGTTGCTCTTCGCCGCCCGCGCCGGAGCGCAGCAGTTCCAGAATGTCCTCGCGCTCTTCGTCGGGGCACATCGCGAAATAGGCGCGGCCCGCAGCCGTCAGCAAGATCGGCAAACGCCGCCCGACCATCGCGCGATGAAACGACAGCCGGCTGAAGCGATGCGTCGTCTCGCGGATGATCATCGCATCGCCATCGGGCGTGGTCAGATCGGATGGCCATGCAACGCGCTGCAGGAGCTGGCCCATGATCGGCGGCGCAACGGTCGCGATACGCTCGGTATCGGTGAAGCCCTCGCTCAACGAACGCACGGCGAGCGTCAGGCGGAAGCTGTCGTCCGATGTGCTGCGGCGTACGAACCCTTCCTCCATCAACGTTTCGAGCAGGCGGCGCACCGTCGTGCGATGCAGGCCGGTCAGATCGGCGATCTGCTGACTCGTTGCGCGTCCGTCTTCCATCGCATTCAGAGCCCGCAGTACCTGGAGGCCGCGCGCCAGTCCGCGCACGTTCGTATAGGTTGTCACGGAAAAATTCCATTGAAATCAATCATGTGCATTCTATGCACATTCCGGAGATTTTGTTGAGGGGGTTTTCCGCCATCCATAAACTGCGTTCATAAGCTGAACGATCGAGAGCCAGGCGCTTCGTCGGTTCAGCACATCGGACAAGCCCAGTCAGGAGACACGCATGCGCCCCGCCTTTGAACCGGCGGCCGGCAACGGCCGCACTCATCCTCACGAAACGACACATCGTTCGATCGACGCAGATGTCGCCATCATCGGCGCGGGCCCGGTCGGCCTGATGATCGCGAACATTCTCGGCCTGCAGGGCGTGCGCGTCGTCGTGATCGAGAAGCTCGCGCAGATCATCGACTATCCGCGCGCCATCGGCCTCGACGACGAAGCACTGCGCGTATTCCAGTCGGTCGGTCTAGTCGACACTCTGCTGCCGCATACCACACCGAATCACTGGATGCGCTTCACGCTGAAAGGGAAGTGCTTCGCGTCGATCGAGCCGCGCACCGACGAGTTCGGCTGGCCACGCCGCAATGCATTCATCCAGCCGCTCGCCGATCAGATTCTGTACAGGGGGCTCGGGCGTTTCGAGAATGTATCGACGCTGCTTGGCCACAGCGTCGACAGCTTCGCGCAGGACGAGTGCGGTGTGACCATGGAGGCGACAGACGCGAACGGTGCGAAGACGACGATTCGCGCCGCATACATGGTCGGCGCGGACGGCGGCAACAGCTTTGTGCGCCGCGCGCTCGACGTGCCGTTCGAAGGCCGCACGAAGCCGAATCAATGGATCGTGATCGACGTGCGCAACGACCCGATCGGCTCTCCGCATGTCTATCTGCATTGCGACGCGCGGCGTCCCTACGTTTCGGCGGCGCTGCCGCACGGCATCCGGCGCTTCGAGTTCATGGTGATGCCGGGCGAGACGGAGGAGGAACTGTCGAAGCCGGAGAACATGGCGGCGTTGGTGCGCGGGGTTGTCGACGATCCTGACAAGGTCGACTACATTCGCCGACGGGTCTATACGCACAACGCGCGGCTCGCGAGCACGTTCCGCGTCAAACGCATCCTGCTCGCGGGCGACGCCGCGCACATCATGCCGGTGTGGCAGGGGCAGGGTTACAACAGCGGCATTCGCGACGCGAGCAATCTCGGCTGGAAGCTCGCGATGGTCGTGAAAGGCACGGCGCACGACGCGCTGCTCGATACCTACACGATGGAGCGGCGCGCCCACGCGCGTTCGATGATCCACCTCTCGGAAGTCGCGGGCGATATCTTCGCGCCGACGAGCTTCTTCGGATCGAAAGTGCGCGACGCGTTCGTGCGCTGTTTCGACATGCTGCCTTCCCTGAAGCGTTACTTCGTCGAAATGCGCTTCAAGCCGATGCCGCGCTATGAAGAGGGCGTCGTGCTTCTGGCGCGACGTGCGCGGTCCGAAGGGCTGCTCGCGCGCACGATCGCGAAGCGCGGACACGGCGCGTTCGGCAGGCTGGTCGGTTTGATGAGCGAGAAACGTGAATCGCTGATCGGGCGGATGGTGCACGGCCGCGATGCGCAGGCGGGCACTCCTGTGGGCCGCATGTTCATCCAGCCACGCGTGCGTCTGGTGGATGGCAGCATCGTCCGGCTCGACGATGCGATCGGCAACCGTTTCGCGATCGTGGGGTGGGGCACGGACCCGACTTTCGGCCTGACGCCCGAGGCGCGCCGTATCTGGAACGCGCTTGGGGGGTGCTTCGTGATCGCGAAGCCCGACCCGCAGCTCGCCTTCCACGATGACGTGCCTGACGACGTGATCGCCTTTGGCGATGTCGACTCGCGCTTGCGCGACTGGTTCGCGCGCATGCCCGAATCGGTCGTGCTGTTGCGGCCCGACCGCTTCGTGGCCGGCATGTGCTCGCCGCAATGTGTATCGGGTTGTGTGTCGCAGCTTGCGCAACGGCTGTCGCTTGTGATGGCAACGGGCGCGACGGCCAACGGCGCGACGTTCGCGCACGCCGCCAACCTGGTAGGGGCCTGAGATGCCGATTCATCTCGAATGCATGTCGCACACGCCCTTGCACGGGTATTTCGACCCCAGTCCGGAAGTCGTCGCGGAAGTCGAACTGGTGCAGCGCGCGGCGCGCGAACGGGTCGATGCGTTTGATCCGGAGCTGGTAATCGTGTTCGCGCCTGACCACTACAACGGATTTTTCTACGACGTGATGCCGCAGTTCTGCATCGGCGTGAGTGCGACGGCCATCGGCGATTTCGGCAGCGCGGCCGGCCCGTTGCCCGTCGCGCGCGATGTGGCGCTCGCGCTCGCTGATGCCACACTCGCGAGCGATATCGACGTCGCCGTGTCGTATCGCATGCAGGTCGATCACGGCTGCGCGCAGGCGCTCGAGGTACTCACCGGTGGCATCGACCGCTATCCAGTGGTGCCCGTGTTCATCAACTCGGTTGCGCCGCCGATGGCGCCGTGCCGCCGCGCCCGGCTGCTCGGCGATGCGATTGGCCGTGCCGTCGCGCGCATGCCGAAGCGCGTGTTGCTGATCGGCTCGGGCGGCATTTCGCATGAGCCGCCGGTGCCGGAAATATCGGGCGCGGACGATGTCGTCGCGGAACGGTTGATCGCGGGACGCAACCCGTCACCGGAGTCGCGCGATGCGCGGCAGTTGCGTACCATCGCGGCGGCCAAGGCATTCGCGGCGGGTGACAGCCGGCTGCATCCGCTCAATCCCGCATGGGACCACACATTTCTCGAACTGCTCGAACGCGGTGAACTCACCGCCGCCGATGGCTTCACGAACGAAGCAATCACGCGTGAGGCAGGCAAGTCCGCACACGAAATCCGCACGTGGGTCGCCGCATTCGGCGCGCTTGCGGCGAGCGGTCGTTACGAGGCATCGATCGATTACTACCGCGCGATCCCGGAATGGATCGCGGGCTTCGGCGCGATGCACGCGCGAGAACGGACTCTTTCCAGGAGATAGAACCATGTCGGATGACAGCAACATTCTTTCGATGGCCGCGCGCCTGCGTGAGGCGCAGTCCTTGCGTCGGACGATCGCGCCACTGCGCGAGACGTGTCCCGAAGGCGACGCGACACTCGCTTACGCGATCCAGCAGATCAACAACGACTTGCGCGCAGCGAACGGCGAGCGCGTCGTCGGCAGGAAGATCGGCCTGACTTCGCCCGCGGTGCAGAAGCAACTCGGCGTCGATCAGCCCGACTTCGGCGCGTTGTTCGCGTCGATGGCTTACGGCGACAGCCAACCGATGCCGCTCACCTCGTTGATTCAACCGAAGGTTGAAGCGGAGATCGCACTCGTGCTCGAACGCGACCTGACCGCCGAAAAGCACACCTTCGCGGATCTGATCTCGGCGACCGCGTATGCGGTCGCCGCGATCGAGGTCGTCGACAGTCGCATCCGCGACTGGGATATCCGGTTTTTCGACACCGTCGCGGACAACGCGTCGAGCGCGTTGTTCGTGCTCGGCAGCCGCCCGGTCCTGCTGCGCGATATCGATCTGACCGCTTGCGCGATGACGCTCACGCAGGACGGCGAAGTGCTCTCACGCGGCAATGGAAGTGCGTGCCTTGGCAATCCACTGAATGCGGCTGTGTGGCTCGCGGACCGGATGGTTCGACTCGGCACGCCGCTGCGCGCGGGCGACATCGTGCTGACGGGTGCGCTTGGCCCGATGGTCGCGGTGAAGGCGGCCGGCACTTATACGGCACACATCGAAGGGCTCGGCGGCGTGCGTGCCAGTTTCAGCGAATGACGGACGGAGACATTTCCATGGCAACAGACAACACCAGGTGCAAAGCCGCGATCATCGGATCCGGCAACATCGGCACCGACCTGATGATCAAGATCATGCGTCGCGGCAAGCATCTCGACGTCGCGGCGATGGTCGGCATCGATCCGGCCTCGGACGGCCTCGCGCGCGCCGCGAGGCTCGGCGTGGCGACGACGCATGAAGGCGTGGAAGGGCTGGCGCGCCTGCCCGTATTCGACGAGATCGACTTCGTGTTCGACGCGACGTCCGCCGGCGCGCATGTGAAGAACGACGCGTTCCTGCGCGCGCTCAAGCCCGGCATTCGCGTGATCGACCTGACGCCCGCTGCCATCGGCCCGAATTGTGTGCCGGTGGTGAACCTCGACGCGCATCTCGATGCGCCGAACGTGAACATGGTCACGTGCGGCGGACAGGCGACGATCCCGATGGTCGCCGCCGTGTCGCGGGTCGCAAAGGTGCATTACGCGGAGATCGTTGCATCGATCAGCAGCAAGTCGGCAGGGCCCGGCACGCGCGCCAACATCGACGAGTTCACGGAGACGACGTCGAAGGCGATCGAAGCGGTCGGCGGTGCCGGCAAGGGCAAGGCGATCATCGTGCTCAACCCGGCCGAGCCCCCGCTCATGATGCGCGATACGGTCTATGTGCTGTCCGAAGCGGCAGACCGGGCGCAGATCGAAGCGTCCGTCAGCCGGATGGCCGCTGCGGTCCAGGCCTACGTACCCGGCTATCGCCTGAAGCAATCCGTGCAGTTCGACGACATCCCCGCCGCTGCGCCGCTGCATATTCCCGGACTCGGCCGTTTCAGCGGACTGAAGACCTCGATCTTCATCGAAGTGGAAGGCGCGGCCCATTATCTGCCGGCCTATGCGGGCAATCTCGACATCATGACTTCCGCCGCGCTGGCAACGGCCGAACGCATGGCCGCGTCGCTCGTGAACGCCTGAAGCAAGGAGCACTCGATCATGGACAAGAAACTCTATATCTCCGATGTGACGCTGCGCGACGGCATGCACGCGATCCGTCATCAGTATTCGATTCAGAACGTGCAGGACATTGCCCGCGCGCTGGACGAGGCGAAGGTCGACAGCATCGAGGTCGCACACGGTGACGGCCTGCAGGGTTCGAGCTTCAACTACGGCTTCGGCGCGCACAGTGATCTGGAATGGATCGAGGCGGTCGCCGATGTGGTGAAGCACGCGCAAATCGCGACACTGCTGCTGCCCGGCATCGGCACGATTCACGACCTGAAGGCCGCGTACGACGCGGGCGCGCGTGTCGTACGTGTCGCGACCCATTGCACGGAAGCGGACATTTCGAAGCAGCACATCGAGTATGCGCGCAGCCTCGGCATGGACACCGTCGGCTTTCTGATGATGAGCCACATGACCACGCCTGACCACCTCGCTATCGAGGCGAGGAAGATGGAAAGCTACGGCGCGACCTGCGTGTACGTGGTCGATTCCGGCGGCGCGATGAACATGAACGACATCCGTGCGCGCTTCAGGGCGCTCAAGGCCGTGCTTCGCCCCGAGACTCACACGGGCATGCATGCCCATCACAACCTGAGCCTCGGCGTGGCCAACTCGATCGTTGCGGTCGAGGAGGGCTGCGACCGCATCGATGCGAGTCTGGCGGGCATGGGGGCGGGCGCGGGTAATGCCCCGCTCGAAGTGTTCGTCGCGGCGGCCGAGCGCCTTGGCTGGCATCACGGCACCGATCTCTATCGCCTGCTCGATGCGGCCGACGATATCGTGCGCCCGCTGCAGGACCGGCCGGTGCGGGTGGACCGCGAAACGCTCGCGCTTGGTTATGCGGGCGTGTATTCGAGCTTCCTGCGGCATGCCGAAATCGCGGCGAAGAAGTACGGCCTGAAAGCCGTCGACATTCTCGTCGAGCTCGGCAAGCGACGCATGGTGGGCGGCCAGGAAGACATGATCGTCGACGTCGCGCTCGATCTGAAGAAGCGTGAAGTACGCGCCTGAACCATTCGGTATGCCACGCGCCATGAAGAGCGCTGCATCGTTCAACCTGGAGACATCAATGAAAACGTCAACGGCTTCCCCCCCGCGCGCCGGCGGCGCCATCACCATCGGCCTGTGCTTCGCAGTCGCACTCCTCGAAGGGCTCGATCTGCAATCCACCGGCATCGCCGCACCGCGCATGGCACGCGAGTTTCATCTCGCTGCCGCGCAGCTCGGCTGGGCATTCGGCATCGGCGCGCTCGGCCTGCTGCCGGGCGCGGCGATTGGCGGCAGGCTCGCGGATCGCATCGGCCGCAAGCGCGTGCTGATGATGTCGGTCGCGCTGTTCGGGATATTTTCGATTGCAACGACCCAGGTGTGGGATCTGCAAAGCCTGCTCGTCGCGCGCTTTCTCACGGGCCTCGGTCTCGGCGCTGCGATGCCGAACCTGATCGCGCTGTGTGCGGAGGCGGCAGCGCCCGGACAACGCAGCACGGCGGTCGGCGCGATGTACTGCGGCATGCCTTTCGGAGCGGCGCTCGCAGCGGTAATCGGCATCGTCAGCCCGAGCGTCGAGGCCTGGCGGCATATCTTCTATGTCGGCGGGATCGGGCCGCTGCTGACCTTGCCGCTGCTGGCGCTTTTCATCAAGGAGTCGACGCACTTCGTCGCGGCTGGCCGGGGTGCGACCCATGAGTCGAAGGACGGCATCGCGCGCGCGCTCTTCAGTGACGGGCGTGCGGTTACGACCATCGCGTTGTGGATCAGCTATTTGGGGACGCTGATCGTGCTGTACTTCTTGATGAACTGGTTGCCGTCGATGGTGCTCTCGCGCGGCCTCACGCCGGTACAGGCAAGCATCGTGCAGATGATGTTCAACATCGGCGGCGGCGTCGGTGCGATCGTGATCGCCGGCCTGATGGATCGCATCGGCAAGCGGGTGGTCGTGGTCGGCATGTATACGGGCATCGCGACTGCGTTGCTTGCGCTCGCCAGCGCGAACGGCAGCACGTCGATGGCATTGGGGGGCCTGCTGGCGGGCCTGTTTCTCGTCGGCACGCAGTCAGTGCTGTACGCGCTCGCCGGTGCAACGTATCCGACGCGGGTTCGAGGCACGGGCGTCGGCGCGGCGGTGGCCGTCGGCCGCGTCGGCTCGATGGTAGGCCCGCTGATCGCCGGGCAACTGTTTGCGCTCGGCCAGAGCGCGTCGATGCTCGTGATCTCCAGCATTCCGCTCATCGTGATCGCTGCGCTCGGCGCGCTCGCGGTGGTCGGGAAATTTCCGCGCGAGTCGGCCAACGGCTCGCACACACTTGGAACCGAATCGATCTGACGAAGGATCTCGACATGACTGACACTGTGACTCATAGCGAAGCTGCGACCAGCAAGTACGTGAACGTGGTGGAAGGCGGCACGGAACTGCGCGTGCACTACAACGACACCGGCGCGGGCAAGGAAACGCTCGTTTTGCTGCACGGCTCTGGTCCGGGCGCGAGCGGCTGGGCGAACTTCCATCGCAATGTGGACGCGTTCGCGAACGCGGGTTATCGCGTGATCCTCGTCGACTGTCCCGGCTGGGGCAAGAGCGATTCGATCATCTGCACCGGCTCGCGCTCAGACCTCAACGCGCGCGTGCTGAAGGGCGTGCTGGATACGCTCGGCATCGAGCGCGCGCATCTCGTCGGCAACTCGATGGGCGGGCATAGCGCGGTGGCATTCGCGCTGTCGTATCCGGAGCGCGTCGGCAAGCTGGTGCTGATGGGCGGCGGCACGGGGGGGCCGAGCCAGTTTGTGCCGATGCCGACCGAAGGCATCAAGCTGCTGCAAGGGCTGTATCGCAACCCAACGCTCGAGAACCTGAAGAAGATGCTCAACGTGTTCGTCTACGATGCGAGCACGATGACCGAAGAACTGATGCAGACGCGGCTCGATAATATGCTGGCGCGGCGCGATCATCTCGAGAACTTCGTGAAGAGTCTGGCGGCCAATCCGAAGCAGTTTCCGGACTATGGTTACCGGTTGAACGAGATCAAGTCGCCCGCGCTCGTGATCTGGGGGCGCGACGACCGTTTCGTGCCGATGGACGTCGGCCTGCGGCTCGTTTGGGGTATGCCGAACGCCGATCTGCATGTGTTCGGGCGCTGCGGGCACTGGGCGCAATGGGAGCACGCAGAGCGATTCAACCGGATGGTGCTGGAGTTCCTACGCCAACAACAAGCCGTTTAGTCTGCTTTCCGCGATCCTTCCGTCGGACGGCTTCTGTACTTCGAAAGCGGCCGTCGACGGGCACCGCCATCGTACGACCGAGACGGGTCGATCAGGGCCCTTGACGAGAGCGAAGCAATCTCAGACCTGATCTGACGCTGACTGAGAGATCCGGTCTCGACTTACGCATCTGAACCGACCGGTTTCTCGACGTGATCACGCGGGCTGGCACACGCCCGCGTACCCAGACTCATACCATAACGGGTCACACACGCGTCATGCAGCTTCGCTCAATCGTGCGTGATCGAGCACTCCGCTGCTGAGCAGGCCGCCTACATCTTTCAGCCCGCTGCCCGTAATCAAAATGACGGTGGTTTCGTCTCGTTGCGCGGAGCCAAACTTTTGCGCCGCAGCGTAAGCCGCGACCGCGCCCGGCTCTGCGAATACACCCGACTCGCGCGCCAACTCGATTTGCCGCTGGAAGATTTCGGCGTCGCTCACGCGGACGAACTGGCCGCCTGTCGCCTCGATGGCGCGAAAGGCCTTGATCCGGTCACGCGGCAACACCACGCTGATGCTGCTGGCCGAGGTCTTCGCCATTTTGCGTTCCGCATGATGCGGTCCCTCGCCTTGTACCCAGGCGCGATACATGTAGTCGCTGCCTTCGGCCTGCGCACCCATGATCTGTGGCATGTGCCCGGTCAGCCCCATGCGCCGGAGTTCCTCGAAGCCCTTGTAGACCGCGCCCACGATACAACCGTTGCCCACGGGGACAAAGATGCGGTCAGGCGCGGCCCAGCCCAGTTGCTCGAAAATTTCGAATGCGACGGTCTTCTTGCCCTCGGTCATATACGAATTGATGCCCGTGCTCCGGTTGTACCAACCGTGCTTCTCGCACGCTTCGAGGCACGCGGCGAACGCTTCGTCATAGCCGCCGCTGACCTGCACGACGTCTGCACCATAAGCCCTGATTTGCACGAGCTTTTCGCGTGCAGTGCTGGTCGGGGCGAAGATCACGCAACGCAGATCGCTGCCCGCGGTCATGCAGGCCAGTGCCGCCGCCGCGTTGCCTGTGCTCGCCGCAGCGATGGTGCCCACGCCCTGGTGACGCGCGAGCGCCACGGCCAACGCACTTGCACGGTCCTTCAGCGACCCGCTGGGATTACGGCTGTCGTCCTTGATGAAGACCAGGCCGTCGCCGCGCATCGGCAACTGATAGAACGGCGTACCCCCGGTATGTGGCTTCGGGGCATGCTCCAAACCCGCCGGCAACAGAGTACGGTAGCGCCACATATCGAATGCGCGGGTCTTTTCGCCCAGCGCTTTCGCAAACACCGGCGCCGCAGCGCCATAGTCGTATTCGACATCGAGCGCGCCGTCCAGCTTGCACTGCGGGCAAAAGTAGCCAACGCTTTCCAGCGGGTACTCGGCATCGCAATTCAAACATCTCAGCGCCGTCGAAAATCCAAAACTCATTGTCATCCCCGTTTTTACGCCTGTCCGAAACGTGTCAAAGCCGGTGGCGCCGCCATCGGCTTTCGTAAGCGATGCTCTGCCTCGGGGGGGCTCAGTCGGGGAGGGCCAGGATGGCGTCGATGGCCACCATCGTGCCGCGTGCAAGGCTCGCCGCGCCAACCGTCGTGCGGGCCGGGTAAGGCTGAGGGAAGTATTCGGCCATGATCGAGTTCATCGTCCCGAATTTCGAAATATCCGTGATGTACACAGTGACCTGCACAACATTCGCGAGTGTGCAGTCGCAAGCTTGCGCCATTGCGCGAAGATTCCTGAAGGTCTGGTGAAGCTGCCCTTCGAAGCCGCCTTCTGCGACTTCGTTCGTTTCCGGCACGACCGGCGTCTGGGCCGCAAGATAGACCGTATTGCCAACGCGCACGCCTTGTGAATAAGTCCCCAGCGGGGCCGGTGCCTTTTCCGTCTTCTGTCTCGATCAAATCTTGTTCATGGCCGGCGCCTTGCCGTCGCGCAGTCGCCAGCTTCGATGCAGGATGGCATAGGCAAGCGCGCCGATGGCGAGTCCCCAGAACGCCGAACCCAGGCCAAGAAAGCTCATGCCCGACGCCGTGACGAGGAACGTGATGATGCTGGCATCACGATGCTTGTCGTCCTGTGCCACGCCGATCACGCCAGTCGTGATCGCACCGATCAAGGCCAGCCCCGCAAGCGCCGCGATCAGTTCCGCGGGCAACGCGCGGAACAGTAGCGCCAGGGTTCCGCCGAATACGCCGATGCCGATATAGATCAGGCCGCTGGCGATACCGGCGATGTAACGGCGATCGGGATCCTCGTGCGCCTCCTTGCCCGTGCAGATTGCCGCCGTGATGGCCGCGAGGTTCACGCCATGCGAGCCAAACGGCGCCAGCAGCAGTGACAAAATGCCGGTCGTGCCGATAATGCCGCTCGCCGCAACCCGATAGCCCGACGTGCGCAGCACGGCCATGCCCGGCACGTATTGGCCCGTGAGCGTGACCAGGGCCAGGGGCACGCCCAAGCCCAGCAACACGTGCCAGTTCCAGGCCGGAGCGATGAAGACGGGGGCAACGGGTGCAAGGCGCAATTGCGAAAGATGCGTGGTGCCCGACGCGATGGCGATGACGATCCCGACCACCATCACCGTGGCGATCGCATAGCGCGGCCAGACCCGCTTCATCGCCAGAAAGGTGAGAAGCATGGAGAACACCAGCAGCGGACTGGCGCTGATGGAAGCAAACACCTGCATGCCGAAGTGCAGAAGAATCCCGGCCAGCATCGCGGCGGCAATGCCCTTGGGAATGCGCTCGATAAAGCGGTCGAATACTCCGGACACGCCCACCAGCGTCACAATGGCTGCGCTCAGCAGATACGCGCCGATGGCCTGCGGCAACGGTACGCCCGGCAACATGCCGACGAGCAGCGCGGCCCCCGGAGTGGACCACGCCGTGATGATCGGCGTGCGCAGTTTCCAGCTCAGGACCAGCCCGGAAATTCCGCTGCCGATCGACACTGCCCAGATCCACGACGACGTGACCTCGGTCGAAAGATGCGCCTGATTTGCGGCCTGAAACACGATCACGAGCGGGCCTGCGTAGGAGATCAGGACGGCCAGAAAGCCCGCCACGAGCGCGGAAAGAGAGGCGTCAGCACGCCATTGACTCAGTGTGCGAATCACGATGACCTCAGTTGTAGACGGGGAAGCGCTTGCACAGCGCACGGACCTGTTCCAGCGTGCTCGCGCGCACGTCGGCGTCATGGGGCGCAAGCACGATGTCCGCGACCAGAGTGGCGACCAGCCGCGATTCGTCGAGGCCAAAGCCCCGCGTCGTGATGGCCGGCGTGCCGACGCGGATACCGCTCGTCACGGCCGGCTTGCGCGGGTCGTTGGGCACCGCATTCTTGTTGCAGGTGATGCAGACTTCGCCCAGCGCCTGCTCGGCATCGCGGCCCGACAGCTCGAGCGAGCGAAGATCGATCAGCATCATGTGGCTTTCGGTGCGCCCGGAAACGATGCTCAGCCCACGCGACTGAAACACCTCCGCCATGGCCTGCGCGTTTTCCAGCACACGGCGCTGATACGCCTTGAATTCATCGGTGGCGGCCAATTTGAACGCGACGGCTTTCGCCGCGATCACGTGAACAAGCGGGCCGCCCTGAATGCCGGGGAAGATCGCCGAGTTGATGCGCTTCTCGTGTTCTTCCTTCATCAGGATGACGCCGCCGCGCGGCCCGCGCAGCCCTTTGTGCGTGGTGGTCGTGACGAAGTCGGCATGTGGCACCGGATTCGGGTACACGCCGCCCGCGATCAGGCCGGAATAGTGAGCCATGTCGACCATGAACAGCGCGCCGACCTCGCGTGCCACGCGTCCGAAGCGCTCGAAGTCGATGCGCAAAGAGTAGGCGGACGCGCCCGCGATGATCAGACGCGGTTTGATCTCGCGCGCCTGACGTTCCATCGCGTCGTAGTCGATCTCGCCCGCTTCGTTCAACCCGTAGCTGGCCACCTTGAACCACTTGCCGCTGATGTTCAGCGGCATGCCGTGCGTGAGGTGACCGCCTTCGGCCAGACTCATGCCCAGAATCGTGTCGCCGGGCTCAAGCGCCGCGAAGAAGACGGCCTGATTGGCCTGGGAGCCCGAATGCGGCTGCACATTGGCTGCCTCTGCGCCGAACAGGGCCTTCAGACGGTCGATGGCGAGCCGCTCCGCTTCATCGATGACTTCGCAGCCACCGTAGTAGCGCTTGCCGGGATAGCCCTCGGCGTACTTGTTGGTGAGTTGCGAACCCACAGCTGTTAGCACCGCAGGAGAGGTGTAATTCTCCGATGCAATGAGTTCAATGTGGTCTTCCTGCCTTTGATTCTCCCGGCAAATCACGTCCCAGATCGCGGGATCGACGTGCTGCAGGGCATCCTTTTCCGTGTCGAACATCCTATCCTCTTTGTCGAATCGATCGACTTAATATACATCGATTTAATTGCATCTGAAAGTCACTCGATTAAGTCGACTCAATCAGTCAACCATTTCGATGCGATATCCGGTGCGCGGGTGGGGAGCGCCCGAGGAACAAGGCACTGGATCCGTTGATTCGACAACGAATGATGATTCGATTACACTGCTACCTTACATTCATTGCACCGATTCAAGGAGAGTCGTCCCCATGTGGGCACCGGACCTGAAGGAATATGCCGGGGCGATCTATGAAAGGATTGCAGCGGCGCTCGAGAGCGACATCCACGCGGGCCGCCTGACCGCGGGCGCCCGGTTGCCGACGCTGAAGGAACTCGCCGCGCAGATCGGCGTGACGCCTGGCACCGTCAATCGTGCGTACGAACTCGCGCAACGGCGGGGCCTCGTCGAGGGCGAAGTCGGGCGCGGGACCTTCGTGCTACGTCGCGAAACGCCCGCTGCGAGCCGTGTCCAGTCGGTGCCGCCCGTCCAGGATTCCTCCGGCGGAATCATCGATCTGTCGATCGTCAAACCCAACCTTCTGCTTCAGGAGCCGTATATCCGCGCGGCGCTCGGAGAACTTGCGCAATCGAGTTCGTTGCCGGACATGCTCGATTACACGCCCGATGGCGGTCATCCCCTGCACCGACAGGCGGGGGCAATGTGGATGCAGCACTCCGGTTTTCCCGCCCGAACCGAACAGGTTCTCCTCACGGCCGGTGCTCAACACGGGCTCTGGGTGGCGGTCAATGCGCTCACGAAACCCGGCGACCTCGTGTGCTGCGAGTCGCTTTGTTACCCGGGCGTGGCCTCGGTCGTGCTGAGTCTGGGCCGCCGCATTCGCGGCGTACGTCAGGATCAGGAGGGCATGGAGCCGGAAAGCCTGCGCGAGATCTGCCGCGAGGAACGTCCCGCTCTGGTGATCTGCATCGCTACCTGCCAGAACCCGACCACGGCGGTGATGCCGGAAAACCGGCGACGCGAGATCGCACAGATCGCGCGCGATTTTGATTTTCTCCTGCTCGACGACGACCTGTACGGTTTTCTGGCGCCCACGCCGGTTCCCCCACTCGCTACCTTCGCCCCCGAGCGCACGATCTATTTGACGAGCCTGTCGAAGTCCGTTGCGTCGACCATACGCCTCGGCTACATGCATTGCCCGCCGGAGTGGCTGGCGCGCATGACCGCAAGCGTGCGAACGAGCGTCTGGATGGTGTCACCCCTTGCGGCACAGATCGCGACGCATCTGATCACGAGCGGGCAAGCCGCGGAAATGGCCCACAACCAGTGTCAGGAAGCGCGCGCGCGGCAAATCATGGTGCGCGAATTGCTCGGGCAATTTGAGTACAAGGCCCAGCCGACCTCGTTCCACATCTGGCTCAAATTGCCGTCGCGCTGGTCGAGCGGAGAGCACTTTGCCGTGCTTGCGCGAAGCCATCAGTTGATGATTTCCGGCGGCGACACCTTTGCGGTCAACCGCGATGAACAGGGGCGTCAGTGGATTCGCGTCGCTGTGATGGCATCGACGCAGGACCATATGCGTTTCGTGCTCACCAAGCTGGCCGGGCTGATGAACACGCCGGACTCGGTCTGGCTGTAACGCCGATTCGTTTCTCATGCATGGAAGAACCGGTCGGTGGTCCTTGCAGGCAGATGGCCAGCGCCGTATCTGGGTGGGGCGCGCCTTGGCGGTCAAGGGCGCGGATTTGCTGAACGTCTCGCGTGCGTTCAGCGAAGGGAAGTGAGTGCTCGATGGGGATCGAGACGGTCCCGCAGGTTATCGGTGGCGGCTGCGGCTGCGTTGACCGGCAGACGGTGTGCATCCGGTATCGGCGGCGGATTCAATGCGGACGCGCACTTCATGGAGAATCCTGCGGGAGTGGGATCAAAATAAACCCGTCGACCCCCTCCTTTTAGGGATCTGCGCGGCAACGACCGATATGCATGCACGTCTTGCGGCGATGGCATGTGAGTCGACGTGGTTCCGGCCAGCAATCACCGCGGTCCACAACCTGAATCCACACGCGTGGCGCATCGTGCATCGGCAGATACTGCCTGCATGTATCGGATGGCGGCGAGAACGCGAGCGCCGTACTTCGCGCGAGCGCCTCGCCTGCATCCATGTCCGTTGGCTGAACGACCAACGTCTCTTCCGAAAGTCAGAAGACCGCGAGTCCGGCAACGGCATGCCTGACATCCTCAATCATCCGACCTCACCGGACGTCATCGCCGAGCGTACCGTACGACGTGCCCGCCGTCGGCGAAGCACGAATGCGAAGACACCGAGCAGCACGACAACCACCGGCGCCGCGAGCATCAGCGGCCGGGCCCGCACGAGCAGCGGAACCGGGCCGCCGTTGCGCGCGACGGCCACGTCGTCGGGCGTCACGGTCACGTTCGCGTTGCCGTACTGCGCGAGCACGTAGTTCGCGATCGCGGCGACCTGATCGTCCTTCAACGGCTGGACGTAGGAATCCTCACCGAACGACGGCATCAGCACGTGCTGGCCGCCCGCGTCGCGATCGACACCGTACAGGATCGCCGCAATCAGGTTCGACGGATTGCGCGAGCCCGTGGCGGTATTGTTCGACAGCGACGGATAGGCCTGACTCGGGCTGCCCTTGCCGTTGGCCTGGTGACAGCTCGCGCAGTAACCGCTGAACAGCGCTTCACCCGTCGTCAGCGTACCGTTCGCATTCAACGCGGTCGTGCCGCGCAACGTCGCTTCGCTGCTGACCGCGCGGCCGTGCGCGAATGCCGGTTCGGACTCGTGCTCGTCGCGGATCGGCTTCGTGCTGCGCAGATACGTGACGATCGATTTCAGGTCCGCGTCCGACAGATACTGCAGGCTGTTCTGCACGGCCTCCGCCATCGGTCCGGCCGCCTGGTTCTTGCCGGGTGCGCGGCCGGTCTTCAGGTACGACACCAGCTCGTCGTCGGTCCATGCGCCGATGCCGCTCACCGGATCCGACGTGATGTTCGGCGCATACCACGCGCCGAGCTGTGCACCGCCCAGGTTGCGGCTGAAGTCTTCGGCCATCAGCGCATTGCGCGGCGTATGGCACGCACTGCAGTGCGCGAGCACATTGGTCAGGTACGCGCCGCGATTCCACTGTGCGTCGTGTGCCGGATCGGCTTCGAAACGCTTGTCCGATAGGAACAGCATGTTCCAGCCCGTCATCGCAACGCGCATGCCGAACGGGAACGGCAGGTTCGTCGTGGGTGCGGGCTCGTCGACCGGCTTCACGGCGTGCATGAAGTAGCTGTAGAGCGCGTGCACGTCGTTGTCGCTGAGGCCGCTGTACGACGTATACGGCATGGCCGGATACAGGCGCGCGCCGTCCGCGCGTACGCCTCCGCGCAGCGCGCGTGCGAACTGCACCTCGGTGTAGTTGCCGATGCCGGCCGTTTTCGACGGCGTGATGTTGCTCGAATAGATCTGCCCCATCGGCGACGCGATACCGTATCCGCCCGCGAACGGCTTGCCGCCGTCGAGCGCCGTATGGCACGCCATGCAGTCCGCCGCGATCGCGAGTTGATGGCCTTTTTCGATCAGCGCGGCGTCGGCCGACGTCGACGCCGCGCCGGTCGCTGTTTCCTGCGCGAACGCGGGCGTGCTGCCGACGCTGCCGAACAGCGCGAGTGCGATGGCCGCGCGGTAGCCGGCGCCGCGCAGCGTGCGAAGTTGTCGTTGGATCGTGTGTGTCATCGAATCAACCCTTCGCGAGGCTCGCGGAAATCGAATCCGCAGCCTTCAGGCCGAGGGCCGCCATCGACAGCGTCGTATTGACGACGGACGCCGACGGCATCGCGCCGCCGCCCGGCAACCACAGGTTCGCGTGATCGTGCGTGCGGCAGTCGCCGTCGACGACCGAATTCTTCGGATCGGAGCCCATGATGGTGCCGCCCATGATGTGATTGTTCGCGTTCAGCGTCTTCGTGATGTTGAACTCGACCGCGTCGAACAGGCTGCCGATATGCGTGAGCTGCTTGCATGCCGCGTCGTAGCCACGCCGCACATAGTCGCCGACGTCGTAGTGGATGTCGGGGCACGCGAGGCCGAGCGGATCGAAGCGTGTCTTGCTGAGCGTCAGGCGGTTGTTCGGGTCCGGCAGCGGTTCGAGGCTGATCGACAGGTCGACGCCGTAGATCGCGCGGCGCCGGATTTCCTCGTCGAGCGCCTTGCCGACCAGGCCGAGCTTCAGCGCCTGCTGCGTGGCCGGCCCGACGCGCGAGATGTTGTTCAGGATCATCTTGTTCGCCGAATACTGCCCGCGGAAATCGCCGTCGCGCGGGCCGACGATACAGCTGCTCTGCGCGGGGCCACGGCCGAGCCACATCGGCTCGTTCGCGAGGAACGTGCAGTGGAAGCCCGAGTGATCCATCATGTTGCGCCCGACCTGGTCCGAGCCGTTCGCGATGCCGTGCGGATTGCGTTCGTTCGCGGCCAGCAACAGCAGGCGCGGCGTCTCGATGCCGTTGCACGCGAGCACGAACATCTTGCCGCTGGCCTTGTGCGACTTGTGCGACGCGTCGTACCAGTGCACGGCCGTCACGCGATTGTTCGCATCGGTGTCGATCTTGTAGACGACCGATTCGGCGAGCACTTTCGCACCCTTGCGCTCCGCGCGCTCGATGTGGTGGATACCGCTGTACATCGCGCCGATCGGGCAGATCGGCTGGCAATTGTTGTTGCCGCAGCAGACCGGACGGCCATGCCAAGGCCGCGTGCTGCGCGCCTGCGGAATCGGGATCGACCGGTAGCCATGTGCATTGACGATTTCGGCGAAGCGCCGGTCGCCATGGCCCCACGGCACCATGTCCATCGGATACGGGCGGCTGCGCTGCGCCGGCGACTGCATCGCCGGATCGCTCGGCCCGGCGACGCCCATTTCCTCTTCCGCGCGGCAATAGTACGGCTCGAGGTCGTCATAGGAGATCGGCCAGTCGCGGCCGACACCGTAAGTCGACTTCATCCGGAAATCGACCGGCAGGTGCCGCCAGCTCGACGCGGCCCAGTGCCACGTCGTGCCGCCGACGGTGCGCAGATAGCCCTGCTGGAAACTCTGGCCATCCCGCCCGCTCAGTCCGACGTAGTTGTTCTTCGGAAAATACAGCGGGGCGGGCGCATTCGGCGCCTGCGGGTAGAGGCCCTGGAAGTCGGAGCCCACGCGATTGTCGAAGGGCATGTTGCGCCAGTTCTCGACCGCCTGACCACGCTCGATGCGCAGGCCGGATTCGATGACCAGCACCGAATGCCCCTGGCTGACCAACTGGTCGGCGATCAGGCCGCCAACCACGCCGGACCCCACGATCACGACATCGGCCGATACGTCGCCGTTCGATTCAAATACAGGAGTTCTCATGAGGTTCAGGCGTGCGTTTGCGGGTGCTGGGTAGTTGCTGACGCAACCGTTTTGCGGGGCGGCGCGACATCGGCCGGTGGCGGTTCGGCGGTCCACCATAGCGGGCCGTTCGAACAATAGGTCGGTGCGCTCATGCCGTCGTGGACGGTGTCGTACATCAGCGCATCGGCATAGGCGACCATCACGGCCTTCTGGCCGTGGCCGACGGTGCCCGTGTACCACGCGGCGACGATCGCGAGCGCCGTGTCGTGCAGGCCTGCGCCGTCGGCATCGGCCAGCAGTTGCGCGGGTGTCTGGCCGGCGCGGACGCGTTGCGCCAGCGCGGCTGCACGCGTGGCAAAGCCGGGGTCCGTGCGACGGAATGCGTCGACGAGGCGAGCAGCCGTCGTCGGGTCGAGATTCGCGTGGCCGGTGAGCGCTTTCGACAGCGCGAGAAAGGTCCGGGTGTCGAGCGACGGCTGCTGCGCGAATGCATGTCCGGGTGCGGCGGTGAGCAATCCGACTTGCGTCAGCGCCGCCGCCATCATTTTCAGCACCGCTCTACGGGTCATGCCGGCGCGCGCATAAATGCGCGATTCATTTTTGTGTGGGGCCATGTCGTTTTCGTCTTTTTCGCGAGTCGTTGCTCGCATGTTTTCTTTCTTCCGAATATTCCGCGTCGGGAGCCGCACCGGGCCGAAACGACCCGAATACGTCCCCCGCGGCGCTGCGTTACCTGTCCGAGCGCATCGGCAAACGACCATTGCCGGCCGGACGAGGGATTGCACGCGCCGCATGCGGAGATTTTTATCTCTTCACGCGAGACAGCATTCGGGCACGAGATTATGGAACCGGTTCCATTCGTGCGTCCAGTGTCTCGTTCAAATTTCATCTCAACGGCGGAGTGTATCGATATCGGTCGAATCGCGTATTTTCAACACGGTATCGGCCCGCTGCGACCGACTTCGAATAAATACGAAAGCGTAATGTAATTAAAACGTCGGGATTCGGCTGCTTTATTGCCGAAGTGAGCAGTGCGACGGCAGCGCGATCGTCGTCGACGATACGGTTTTGCGACAGGCGCGAGGGAGTGCGACTTACTTGATTGCCGCGGCACCGGCTGTCGCGATGACACTATCCTGCACACCCGCGCCACCGCTGGCCCCGATCGCGCCGATCAGGTGCCCGTCGATCACGATCGGGATGCCGCCTTCGCCCGCGAGAATCCCCGGGATGCTGAGATTGGCGGTCGCGCCGTTGTTGATGGCGTTTTGCAGATCCCGGGTCTGTCTGCGGAATCGAGCCGACGCGCGCGCCTTGGCCTCCGCGATTTCAACCGATGCGAGTTGCGTCCCGTCCATTTTGTCGCACGAAACCAGGTTCCCGCCGCTGTCGACCACGGCAATCGCGTATTTCCAGTTTCGGCGTCGCGCCTCCGTTTCGGCGGCGGCCATGGCGGTACGCGCCTGCGTCAGCGTGATGGGCGGGCCGTAAGGGATGTCGTATGGCAGTTGTTCGGGGATGGGCGCGGACGCGGTGGTTTGTGCTGATGCATGGGCCGCGAATATTGCGCTGGCTGCGATGAGAATCGGGAATTTATTCGAAAACATGGAGTGCCGATACGGATGCCCCTGATTACTTCAGGTGCCGGTGAATGAGAAAGAACAGGATGCGATTCCGCGACGATGCATTTCCCGGCTCGATTGCCGGGGCATGTCGCGATCGCGGGGAAAATATATTGCATCCTGGGTTAGCGTGCAGTGAAGCGGGGTGGTGCGTGTCGCCACGAGGGTTCCGGCGGCCAGCAGACGAACCTGCGCGGACAGGTCCGCCCCGAGATCGATCATCTCCGGCAGGGGCATTGCGCGCACATGCGGGTAGCAGAACGCTGGCCGGTCCGGCCAGCGATACCGCGGCGGGCATGTGTCGTCCGGATCAACTGAAGTGATGGCTGAACTCGAGCCACAGCGTGCGGCCGTACGGCATGTAGTAGCCCACGGTGTAGTACGGCCAGCCGGAGGAATCGTCGTGCTTGATCGTATTGAACACGTTGTTCATCACGAAGGTCAGTGACGTATCCCGCGAGAACTGGTGCGAGATGCTCAGGTTCGCGAGTGTGGTCGGCGTCAGATACGCGGTCTGGGCGGCGTTCGGTACCTTGCCGTAGCGCTCGAGCTGCACCGTCGACGTCCACTTCGGGATCGACCAGGTCAGGCTCAGCATGAGCTTGTCCGGCCATTCGGGGTTGCCGGTCGGGTTGGCGAGCGAATGCAGGAGATCCTGTACCGGGCCGTTCGTGTACTGCTGGTATTTGTGGCTCAGGACCTTGGTGAAGTTGGCGCTCAGCAGGAAGGTGCCGGCACGGCCGAGGCGAAAGCGCCATTTGCCGCCGAGGTCGAAGCCCGTCGTCTTTTCCATCGCGGCGTTGATCGGGTTCACGAGGATCGTGTTGATCGCGCCGGGGTCGAGCACGGCCGTCAGCGGGTTGCGGATCACGCGGCTCAGCGCGTCCACGCAGTTGGGCGAGCTGGCGCTCAGTTGCCCCGCTCGGCACGCGGCCTCGGTTCTCAGCAGGTTGTCCGGATCGATGGTCGTCACCAGATTGTCGATGCGAATGTTGTAGTAGTCGGCCGACAGGTCGATGTCCGGCGTGGGCGCGAGCACGAAGCCGGCGCCCCATGATTTCCCGTTTTCCGGCTTCAGGTTCGCATTGCCCTTCTGAATGAAGTTCGAGCCCGGCGACACGTTCGCGTATTCGCATGAGGCGAGCGATTTCCCCGACTGGTTGCAGCGGAAGTAGTCGGTGGTCGATTCGAAATAGCCCTTCGACTGGCTCATGAAGATGTAATTCATGTCCGGCGCGCGAAAGCTCGTGCCGTAATTGCCGCGCAGCAACAGCTCGCGCAGCGGCCGGTATTCGAGCCCCAGGTCGTAGGTCAGCTTGTTGTTGCGGGTGCCCGCGAACGAGTAGTCGTCATAGCGCGTTGCGACGTTCGCGGTCAGCTGGCTCAGGATCGGGACGCGCAGCTCGACCGCGGCTGCGTAGCGCTTGCGGTTGCCGCTCGCACCGGTCGCGCCGGCGGCGTTGTAGTAGACGCCCTGGTTCAGGGCAGGGTCGATCGAATTGCTGAAGCCTTGCGTGCCGTATTCGATCACGCCGGCCGCGCGCACGGGGCCGGCCGGCAGCGAGAACAGGTTGCCGTTGGCGGCGAGGCTGAAGGTCTGCGTCCACGTGTTGTTCCTGCTGGTCGATTCACCGTACATCGACGCGAACTGGTTCGGTGTGAGCGGGGTCGCGAAGCGTGCGGCGTTGGGTGCGTAGATCGGCGCACCGTCGGCGGCGGTACCGAGCTGCGGGCCGAGGTAATAGCTGTCGACGTTCGACAGCAGGCGCGGCACGGTCGCGCGGCTCTGATAGCCGGACGCGCTGTACGTGAGCTCGTAGTTCCAGCTGCTGTCGGGCACTTTGCCGCGCAGGCCGGTGATCAGGTTGCCCGCGACGTCGTTCCAGTGCTTGTTCCATACCGATGCGCCGCCGATCTCCTGGGGCGAGATGCGCTTGGTCCACGCCTCGTTCGCGCCGGTTTCCTGGTTGAAGAAATAGCCGGTCGTCGCCGCGGCCGACGTCCAGCTCGGGCCGCGCGTGTTGTTCTCGGTCTGGTTCCAGGCGGTCGACACGGAGCCGAACAGCGTGACGAGATCGCTCAGCCGGTATTCGACGCCGCCGTACAGGTTCTCGCTGACATTGTTCGTTTGTGTCGTCCAGTACGAGGGCTGCGCGCCGCCGCTGCCGCAGTACGCGCCATTGCGGGTGCCGACGGTCGAGGTGCCGCCGAATGCGCCGATGCCGGCGAGCGGGCCGCACGCGCCGGCGGCGCCGACGTAGCGGCCCGTGTCGAGGTTCTGGCGCGCCCAGGTCTTGGTCGGCGGTTCGCCTTCGAGCGTCGACGACGCCATGAAGTCGCGCTGCCCCGACCAGATCGGGTTGGTCTTGCTGATCTCGAGACCGAACACCGTGCTCAGCGCGCCGAATTCCTTGCCGCCCGACACCTGCAGCCGCCCGTTGCCGCCGCCGCCGTCCCAGGTGCGGCCGCCCTTGACGTTGACCTCGATGCCGTCGATGTGCTTCTTCATGATGATGTTGACGACGCCAGCAATCGCGTCCGAGCCGTACACGGCGGAGGCCGCGCCGTTCAGGATTTCGATGCGGTCGATCATCGCCGACGGAATGTTGGCCAGGTTCACGAAGTTGACGTTGCCGTCGTATGCGATCGGGTAGTCCGCCACGCGCCGGCCGTCGACGAGCACGAGCGTGTGGTTCGGGCCGAGGCCGCGCAGGCTGAGTGCATTCGCGGCCGGCGTGAACGTGTTGCCGTAGTCGGCGCCTTGCGTGAAGCCGGTATTCTGGGTTTGCGACTGGAGCGCGTCGAAGACGTTTCGGTACCCTTTCGATTCGAGCTCCTGACCGGTAATGACAGTGACGGGCGTCGCCCCTTCCTTCTCGGAGCGCGGAATGCGCGATCCCGTCACGACAAACGCCTTCAGCGATGCGGTGGCCGGTTTTTGCGTGGCAGCCTCGCCACGGGCCGGCGCGGAGGGGCTGGCCGCATTCGGCGGCGCGGCGGCGGTGGCGGCTCCCGACGCGGCTTCCTGTGCCGCGACGGGCATCCAGGGTGTCGCGAGGCCGGACAGGCAGAGCGCGATTGCGCCCACGCTCTTGATATGGAGCGACGTGTTTTGCATCTTCAAGTTGTGTTGACGAGCAAGTTCAATGGTTAGCAGTTGCCGGGTATCCATGCCGTTTGCGATGGCATGTCGACTCGCAACCCCCTGTCGTTCGCGCAATTCCTGTATTCGGATCGAGCACTCGGAATCACGGGTGTAATCCGAAATGTGACGGGTGGCTCAATTTTTCCATCGGGTGCCGAATTCGAGATTAATGGTCGGCGCACGTGGCGAGAGACTTTATCGATCGATTTTTGGTCGGGCAAATGATCGATGCTTGTATTGATATGGATAGGGTGAGGTAAATTGAAATCACGCTGGAATTGGATTTGTTTTTTGAAAATGAGGGAAGACATCCGGATTAAGGCGGTGTGCGAGGTTGCGGCTGTTCGTTCGCCGCGGGTTCACTCCGTCGGGGCTGCGTGCCGCAACGGTCGATCGTCGTGCATGGAACCGGCGCGACCACGCTCGTATTGGCCGAGCTTGCCTCGATCAATGGCCTGCAATCCGCCGGAATGTACGACGTGCGCGGTGTTGGGGGCAGCGGATGATGTGTGCCCCGGCAGTTCGGCGATGATGCACGGCGCCGGATGCCGATCCCGTTCGAGTCGACTTCTGCGTCGGGAAGCATCGCTTCCGACGAACAAATTCATGTGGAAGTTTGATGTGATTAAACTTGTTCAGATTATCGTGCGCACTGAAATGGGGAATGTTTGATGCAATTAAACTCGCGCATTCGTCGTCGTCAATTCGAAAAGTTTGATGTGATCAAACTTTTGTCTTTCCATCAAAAAAAGTTTGACGGTCAAAATTTTTTCTTGATATCTTCTGTAATCAACGGGTGGCGTCTTTTGATGGATTAATTCCTTATCGAATATCTTTGCCTTCCATTCGCATGATTGCGTCTGGGTAGCACTCCGTCGGTCTCTGCTCGAGCGGACGGACATCCGTTTAATTCTCCGGAATCTAATCAATTTCGATGAGCAGGTATTTTCCCCGTATCGAGCGATCGACGGGCAGGAATCGTATTTTCGAAAATAAGTAAATCGGGCTTTCCGGGTTTCGAATCAGACACTGCCGCTATCCGGGCCGTGGGGCATCGTGCATTGGCGACATTCGCGTTGGGGGACTGAAGGTGGGTATCAAGATCGAGGATGGCGTGCTCGCGTCCGGAGGCGGACCGGCGAGGCCCGGACGCCAGCGGCAGTTCGGCGGGAAACAGCAGAACCCGGTGCGCCGCTTCGGCGGTATCGCGGCCGTTCTGCTGCTGCATGTGTTGCTGGTCTACGCGCTCCTCAACGGCCTCGCGACCAAGGTCGTGCAGGTTATCCAGCGTCCGATCGAAACCCGCATCATCGAACCGGTGAAGCCGCCGCCCCCGCCGCCTTTGCCGGTGGTCAAGCTGCCGCCGCCGAAGGCGACGTTGCCGCCGCCGCCATTCGTGCCGCCGGCGGAGGTGCCGGTGCAGGCGCCTCCGCAGGCAGCGATCACGCATCAGGCCGCGCCCGTGCCGTCCGCGCCGGCCGTGCAGGCACCCGTCGTCGCGCCGCCGGCGCCGGCGGCGAAGCCGGTCAGCCATGAAGTCGGCGTGGTCTGCCCGAATTCCGACCAGATGCGCGCATCGATGCAGTATCCGAAGGAAGCGCAGGAAAACAACATCACGGGCGACGTCACGATCGAATTCGTCGTCGATGCGGACGGCAACGTCACCAACGTACGGGTGTCGCAGTCGGCCGATCCAGTCCTGGATCGCGCTGCCTACAACACGGTCAAGCGATTCAAGTGCATGGCGCAGGGGCAGCCGGTGCGCGTCCAGGTTCCGTTCTCGTTCAACCTGAACTGACCCGTGCAGGGCCCTGGGGCGGCAGGACGGGAATTTCAATCGATCAGTTAAACGAAATAAGTGGAGTAGGTATGGCAAAGCGTTCACTGGCTGCACTCGCGGCCTGCATGTTGATATCCTCCGTCGCGCTCGAGGCGCTGGTTGCGCCGCAGCCGGCGTTTGCCGAGGCGAGCGCGCCGGTGGCCGTGGCCGCGACGGCGTCCGCGCCGCAGGCGGCGGCGGAC